>CAITNA010000057.1 GCA_903893675.1 uncultured Micrococcales bacterium | reverse complement strand
TCGTTTGATGCCTCTTCTTGCAGGCGAGCTGCCTCGCGCGACTTCTCTTGAGCCGACTCCAGGTCGCAGATGATGCCTGGCATAACTGCCTCGACCTTCACGATGATGTCGCAGCGCTCTTCGCCGGTGGCGGCCTCTGCCAAGTCTTTGATCTGCTCGGTGGCCTTGTCTAGGCGCTTTGCGGTGGTGACCAGGTTGCCAAGCTGCGGCACCTCGACACGCCAGCCATCGGCTTGACGTTCGAACTTCGCCTTGATTTCCAAGGGAACCTCCGCATCCAAAAAATCTGTCTAGGGCTACTTGACTAAATCTGTCTAGTAGTGCTTTACTTACAACCATAAAGGCGGAAACCCGCCAAGACAATAGAAAGAAACACAAATGCTAAATCTCATTATTGCCCTGGCCGGTATCGTTCTCGGCGCATTCCTCGCCTTCGGCTTCATCAAGGCTGGCCGCTTCAAGCTGACCGGCACCAAAGAGGCATTCGCCGCTGCACAGTGGGGCTGGGCTGAGAAGACCTCGCTCGGCACCATCCGTTTGATTGGTCTGCTCGAAGTTCTCGGCGCAATCGGCGCTGTTGTCGCTCCAATCGCTGCGCTCATCCCAGGTTTTGAATGGGCTAAGGGCTTCGGCGTTGCGGCAACCGCTGGCCTCGCACTGACCATGGTCGGCGCGATGATCGTTCACCAGTCGCGTGGCGAGTCGAAGTACACCCTCAAGATGAACCTCGGCCTGTTCGCACCTGCAGTTATCGCCGCTGTGCTCGACGCAGTGGTTACTCTGCCAATCCAGCTCTAAAGCTTTTCGAATCCGGCCCTGTTCGCCGCGCGTCTCAGCGTTGGCAGCAGGGCCGGTGCCGTTAAGGCAATCAGCACGCAAGTGGTGACTGCGCGACCGGTGTCCCAGAGCAGGCCACCCGTGAAGATTTCGAATTTCACGAAGGTGTTCAAATTTTCTAGGATGCCCGCACCAGGCGCATAACTCAGACTGGTGTTTTCGCCAGCCAGGAACGGCCAGTTCCACATGGTCATGAGTGCGCCATAAACGTATGAAGCGACCGCCGCGAAGCAAATCAAAATCGTGAGTTGAACCCACTTTGCTTTTGCGCGCGGCAAAAGCCCTGCGGCCAAGCCGACAAGACCGGCTGCCATCATCTGAAACGGCAACCACGGGCCGACTCCCGCGCCGATGAGTGCCGAAACCAAGAGCGAGAGACTTCCGATCAGATAACCAAACGCCGCGCGAAAAACATAGCCGGCGATGATGATCAAAAAGAACACGGTCTCGACTCCGGCCATGCCAGCGCCGAGCAGGCGCACCAGAGAGTTCACCGCGGTTAGAACCGCGAGGGTTGCGAGCTGTCTGCTGTCGATCTCGCCGGCGGCAATTTCTGCGAACGCGAAAACCACGAGCGTCGGCATCAGGGCCATTAGTACGGTCTGGGTCCAGGCAACTTCGGTGCCGCTTCCAATCAATAGCGGCCAGGCAAAAGCCAGCAGGCTAGCGGCGGCAATCAGGGCTAGCGAGGTTCGGCCGAGCCAGAATCTCAAGGTCTGCTTCATGGCTCCACCTGGCTCAAACGCGCGTTCTCAAGCCGAAGCACGCGGGTGGCGGTTGCCCCGATGAACTCGGCATCGTGGCTCACCAGCAGCACTGCCGTGCCCTTGGCGGCGACTGCCTTGAGGGCCTGGGCCAACGTAGTCAGCGTCTGCGCATCCAAGGCTCGGTTTGGTTCATCGAGCAGAAGCAGCTTGGCAGGTCTGGTCAGTTGAATGGCTAACACGAGGGCCAGTTGCTGACCCGCACTCAAATCTCTCGGATGCACGTGCAGCGGCAAATCGAAACCGAGTTGGTTCAGACGCGCCAAAGTTGTGCCTTGTGGAGAATGTGTCACCCGATCTGAGTCGTCGAGTTCGAGTTGAACGCTGTCGAACATCAACAAGTCGGCTGCCTCTTGTGGCAACATCACGCAATCGAGATCTCTTTCGAGCCGGTTGTAAATGCAATCGAGAAGCGTACTTTTTCCCGCGCCGTTTACCCCGGTGAGCGCGACAACCTCACCGCGAGCAATAGAGAAGTCGAGGTCCGCGAACACCTGCTTTGCGCCGAAGGCAGCGCTCAATTGCATGGCTTCGATGGGGGTGCCTTCGCTGAGTATGGCTCTAGTCAACGCATCGATGTCTCGGCCCTGCTCGGAGTCGCGTGCCCGCGGTGGCTGGCTCACCGGGGCAGCAGCAATTGCTCGATTCAGCCGCACGACCTGATCAACCAATCCGGTGAGCGAACTTTCTTCGTGCGCAGTGATCACCACGGCGATGTTGCGCTCGCGAGCAAGATTTTGAATCAGAGCGAGCACACGTTCGCGGTTATCAGTGTCGAGACGGGCGAGTGGTTCATCGAGCAAAAGGTATTGCTGCCCGCTGGTCAGCACTGAGGCAATCGCGATCAGTTGTTTTTCGCCACCTGAAATTTCAAAGACCTTGCGGCCTGCCAAGTGCTCTAGGCCGAGAAGCTCGAGCACATCGCGCATGCGTTGGTGAAGTTCATCCAAGTTGATGCCAAGTTGTTCGCCGCCAAAGGCCAACTCGTCGAGCACTCGCTCGGTGACGAAGCCATGCTCGGGGTTCTGGCTGACCAGGCCAATTCGGTCTGCGGTTTGGTGAGGTTTTAGGGCCGTGATGTCGACACCTACGAGCACGCGCTTGCCCGAAAGCTTGCCCCGCCAACCCGAGGGAGTCAGGCCACAGATTGCGCCGAGCAGGCTGGTCTTGCCGCTGCCGACTGGGCCGACGATGGCAGTGACTTCGCCGGGCCGCAGGGTGAAATTGAGCTCAGACCAGAGTGGGCGGCCGGTTTCGTCGATAAGGGCAAGGCCCTGAAGCTCAAGCATCTGCGCCAGCCTTGAACTCTTGCAGGAACTTATCGGCATCAAATCGGGTGTGCGAGCGCGAAGCCGAATCGAGTCGAATTACAAAAGCCCCGATCAAAACGCCCGTGAGCAACAGGCCAAATGACAAAAGACTCGCGCCGACAAAGAGCAACGACGCCAGGCCAGCCACGATCGTTGCGAGTGCGCAAACTGCAAGCAGGCGGGCGGTCAGCAGTGTGGCCGGGCTAGTGGCTTTGCGAAAACCGAAGCCACGAACATCCATGCTGGTTGCAATCTGAAGTGAGCGGTCGAAAGCGTCTTCGAAAACCGGCACTGCAATCGCCGCAAAACCCAGACCTCGGCTATGACCCCTGAGTCGCGCCGATTTTCGAATGCGCGCGATGCTCTGTGAAAACTGCGGCACGAAACTCAGCGCCATCGAAACGCTCGCGGCAATCTCGAACAAGGCATCAGGTGCACGGCGAAGCAGCTTGCGAACGTCGGTTAGCAGGTTGGCTGCGGTGACAACGGCAACAATTGCAGCAAGTCGACTTCCGTCGAACAGCGCCTGTGAAATCGCAAGCGAAGTGATAGGCCCGAGCAATCGCACGCTGCCGAGCCCAAAATTCAACTGCAGAGTTGGCAGCCAGATCAGATAGTCAGTGGCGCTGGCTCCAGAAAACAAAATGCGAAAAATCAGTCGAACAACCAGGATGCCCAAACTCAGGCTCAACAAAACTCGAAGCTGCGTCGCAGAACGTTTCGCACTTGCACCCAAGGCAACGGCAATCACCGAGCCGCTCAACACGGCAAGATTCAGCCACACCGCAGTTGAGAGTGAAACAGTCAAGACCAGCGCGATCGCCGCCAGCCACGTCCATCCTGAGTAGCGACTAATTAGTTGCATCGATAGGGCTTTGCTGCCATGCGGGGAGGGTTGTCTGTCGGGTTTTCGCCAGGTAGCAGGTAGCGCCAGCCATCCCAGTCGCCGCAGACCGGGTGGCGAGTGGCCGCGCCCTGAAGGCTGTAGTGCCAAGTCGATCCGGTTTCAGCCGTTGCATAGAAATAGGCCCAGTGGCCTGCGTCGGCGCCTGGCGTGCTGGTGCAAGATTCTTTCTCGGCAGTCGGCACATCTTCGATGCGGCAAACGAAACCTGACGGAAAGTCGGCGGTTCCCTCAACTGTTGTCTCGGTCGCCGCGAACAGCTGCCAGCCTGTGCCCGTGAAGCCGGCAGCGCATGTCTCACTCGTCATCGGGGTTGCACCAGTGCCGAAGTCGACCAGCAACGATGTGCTGCCAACGCCGCAGTTTTTCGACGAATAGAAACCCAGGTCGATGTTCGGAATCGTCGAGACCACGCCGCCGAGCGCAACGAGCCCAACCAGTAAAAGCAGAATGGTTCGAAGTCGAATGCGCAGCACGATTACTTCTTCAACAAATCGAGATAGCTGCGGCCGCTAAGTGCAAGTAACCCCTGCGCGGTTGCAAAGGTGTCGCCTTTGGGCGCAGACCACGGAGTTGTGATTCCTCCATCGCTGCCGATTCGCCCGACCAGATATTTGCTGAACTTCGCGGTGCTCTTGCCCCACGCGCTAAGCGCCATCACGGTATAGTCGGTGCCATTCACGTCTATGTCACCCCAAGCCTCGAAGTGGTCGCCAACCGCATTTGTTGCAAGCCAGGCGAGTGCCGAGGTGCTTGCTGCCGATCGCGCCTTCTTCTCGGATGCACTACCCAAGTTGCTCGTTACCTTGAATGCCAGCAGCGCGATGCTTGTCGCATCGGTTGCGCTGGTGGTTGTGTCGCCGGTGAGATCGGTGCCAAAGCCGCCGTCTGGTCGGGCAAGCGCGGCGAGCTGGCCTGCAACCGCAGCAGCAAGCTTCGTGTTTCCGGAGGCGGTCAGACCGAGGGTCACCCACGCATAAGTAAAGGTATTGGTGTTGGCCTTGCCAATGACGCCGGCGGCAGAGACCTGCGACTGCACCGCGGTCAAAACACTCTTATAGATAGGTGTGCTGGTGACGCCGAAAACCTTGGCTGCAAAAAGGAACTCGCCAGCGCGACCGGATAGCAGCGCGTGATCAGGTGCATATAGAAAGCCGACCGCATGGGTTGGGGTGCCTAGGTTGGCAGCGCTGGTCAGGTTGTATGCAATGGCCTTGGCCTGCGCAGTGTTGGCAACACCAGAGCCCTTGAGCTGCAGCATCGATTCGACGGTGAAACCCCAGTCGGGCTTGCCAGGCGTGTAGCCTTCGACGAACTGCCCGCCGACGAACTTGCCCTGCAAGAACTTGATGGTCGAGGCAAACGGTGATGCGTCATTTGCGGTGGCCACGGTCGAGATGCTCAGAATCAAAGCGCTCAGCAAAGCGATGGCAGCGCTCAGCGTGATGCGGGTTTTCAACCTGGCGATCATGTTGCCTCTCGAACTTCAGCGGTGAAGCGAAAGGCGGGCGGCACGTGCATCCGAGAACGCGGGGCCACCAGTGCCGTTCGGCTCCAACCGCAGACCTAGACGGATAAAAGGAGTTACTGCTTCGAACGGGCACTCCGACTTATCGCCAAGGCGACTCACGGTTGCTGGTCAGCGCGGGATTTACACCCGACTTTCCCCGGACAAAACATGAACTGCAGCAAGCTGCCCTTCAAGACTAACCGAGCGCGTTAGAGCCGCGAAGGGCGAGGCGACTTATTTCGAAAGATGACCTTTACCAACCGAGGTTGGCAAGTTGCTTCGACAACAGAGCGAAGCCGACAAAGACCACAGCATCAAGGATGAAGTGGGCAATCACCAGGGGAGCGATGCGCCCCCAGCGGCGATAGCACCAACCGAAGGCAAGCCCCAGCGCGATGTTTCCGAACGCTCCGCCGAGCCCCTGGTATGCGTGATAGCTGCCACGAATGATCGCACTAAATGCTTGGCGCTTGGCAAACGAAAAACCGAGTTGCTCAAGTCGCCTAAACAAGAAGCCCACCATGATCACTTCTTCGGTGACAGCTGCTCGAAGTGCAGAAAGCAAAAGCACCGGGATGGTCCACCAATAGTTATTCGCGCTCGCGGCGACAACCTGCACCGCAAGCCCTGCGCCTCGTGCGACTGCGTAAAGCGCAATGCCGGGCAACCCGATTGCTGCCGCGAGCCCGAGCGCTCGCGCGATGTCTTTGGCGGTGATCGGCCAGCCGCCGATTCGAAGACCATTCTCGCGCTGACGCAAAAAGTAAATCGCTAGTGCAACCGGCACTAACGCGAAAGCGATGTCGAGAATTTGAAACGCTGCGTCGAAAAACTGATTTGAAGATTGGCTCTGATTCAGAGCTGCGGTCGAGCCGGCGATTCCGGCAGTTGAGAGTGCGGTTTGCAGAAGTTGCAGAATCGAGTACACAGCACTTGCACCTAGGCTGACGCCGAGCACCAAACCGCTCTCGGCCCAGAGTTGTTTGCGCTGCGAAGCGTTATCGAGGTTCTGCATGTTCTTGGTGCTTCCCGACTACCTGTTGCGAAGCAGTTTGCTCAGGCGACCGCGGTTTTTCGCTACCCATCTATATAGAAGGTTCGAGATCGGCGGCGCTGCCCGCATCAACCAACCCAGCATGCGCCAACCGAGGTTTGGCTGCATGCGAAACACATAGGCAACCGCACTTGCTCCGCCGAGACGCAGGCCGCCTCCGACCAACCAAACCTGTGCCGCCAACTCGGCATCGCTTAGGCCAAATGCCTTGGCGCGAGCATCCTGGCTGGCTAGGTATGCGGGGAACGCGGTCAATCGGCGAAGCCCCCAGTCGAGGCACTGCTGGCAGAAGCCGCAGTCGCCGTCATAGATAAGGACAGGGGAGTTGCTCATCCCTGCAGGATATCAGCCCGAAATCGGGCCCCGCCCCTTTGTAACAAGAATGTAAAGAGATGTAACTTTCGGTATTTACCGTTTGTTTGCCTCGCGTTTTCCCCTAGTCTTGCTTTACCCAAGGCTTCTTTGGCGTAGCTCCTTGTTATGAGGATCTAGACCTCTGGGTGACGCCAGTGAAGCTGAAACAACAAGGAGAAACAACTACATGAAAGCAACTCGCATTGTGCGTTCGGTTGCCGTTGCAGCTGTTGCCGGTTTGACCATTGCAGGCCTCTCGGCCGTAGCAGTGGCTCCAGCTGGTGCTGCCGCACGCTCAACCGTCGTAATGATGGAGACCACTGCTATGACTTCGCTCAACAGTGGAACTCCAGACACCAACCTTGTCACCAACTCTGACATTGGTTACCTCACCGCCAACGGCTTCACTTACTACGACAACAAGCCAAACCTGATCCGCAACACTGCGTTAGGTTCGTTTGCAGTAGTAAAGAACACAGCTAAGGACTTCGAGGTTAAGTACACCGTTCGCAAGGGCCAGGTTTGGTCTGACGGCACTCCTATCGATGCAGTTGACCTTCTGCTCAGCCACGTGCTTAACAGCGGTGACTACTCGAAGGCTGCAGGTCTTGGCGACCCAAGCACCGGCACCCCTGCATTCGACAGCGTCGGCTACGGCGGCTCGTACGACTCACACATCTCTGGTGTTCCTACTCTGAGCGCTGACCACATGTCGGTCACCCTCAAGTACGACTCATTCCAGCCTGAGTGGGAGATCTTGGGCCCTGGCCCATCACCAGTGCACGCACTTGAGCTTCTTGCTGCTGGCAAGACCAAGCTCGGCACTGCTGCTGCGAACTTGGCTGCTAAGGCTCAGTTCCTCAAGGACTTCACTTCGAAGAACACTGCTGCTCTGAAGAAGATGGGTGCGATTTGGTCAACTGGTTACAACATCAAGACTGTTAACTCGTCGACCAACCCACTGCTTCTAGTTAGCAACGGTGCATTCCTCGTTCAGTCGGCAGTAGCAGACCAGTCGGTCACCATGGTTCGCAACCCGAAGTACACCTCGGGCCCAGCAATGGCAAAGACCAACCCAATCAACAAGATCATCTTCTCGTTCATCGCTGATGGCTCGCCTGCTTACCAGGCTCTCCGCAACGGTGACATCGACATCTACGATGGTCAGCCAGACACCGCAGGTCTTGCACAGCTCCAGGCGATCAAGTCGGCAACCGTTTACGGTGGCGTCTCGGCAACCTACGAGCACGTAGACCTTCGTGTTGGTGCAGCTCAGGGCGACACCACCGCTTACACCGGTCCATTCTCGGGCGACAGCCAGAAGGCTAAGGACTTGCGTCACGCCTTCTTGCTCGCACTGCCACGCGATGCAATCTTGACTGCACTCGTAACCCCGTTCAACCCAAAGGGTGTAGTGATGAACTCGTCGTTCACCCTCCCAGGTCAGACTGGTTACGACACCATCACCAAGGGCTCGGGTAACGCAGAGTACGTAACTGGCACCCAGGCAGACCGCACCGCGGCAGCTTTGGCTCTCGTCAAGAAGTACTACCCAACCGCTTCTGCTTCGAACCAGGTTGTTAACATCAGCTTCCTGTTCAAGGGCAGCCAGCGTCGTATCGACGAGAACAAGCTGATTGCTGCAGAAGAGGCGAAGGCTGGTTTCGCAGTCTCGACCACTCCTAACAGCAAGTGGAGCACCCTGCTCAGTGACGTAAGTTACGACGCAGCGATGTTCGCTTGGGCTCCATCGAGCGTCAGCCAGACTGGCACCAACGCTAACTTCCAGACCGACGGTGGTAACAACCACAGCGGTTGGGGTAACGCAGCGCTGGACACCATCCTGCACTCGCTCGAGTCGTACCTGACCCCTTCACAGATCACTGCAAAGTACCTCGCAGCTGAGAAGATCATTCACGACAACTACTACACCCTGCCTCTGTACCAGTGGCCAGCAATTGCTGCCGCAAGCACTGCCTTGAAGGGCATCTCGTTTGCACCACTGACTCCAAACGTTGTTTGGAACTACTGGCAGTGGCACTTCTAAGAGCTAATTCTTAGAAGCAGCTCTAAGGAAAGGGCCCCGGGAAACCGGGGCCCTTTTTCTGCACCAAAACGCCTCAGCCCGCAAAAAGCAGGCAAAAGTGAGGTGAACATAACCTAAACTTTTCTAGGCTCACGAAAGTGAGTGAGGAACAGAGTGCGGCAAAGCAGCCGCGGCAAGGTTGGCAAGTTGTTTGCTTACATCACCCGTCGCATCGGGATGCTACTTCTTATCGTGTTTGGCGCCAGTTTCATGGTGTACAACCTCGAGGCAATTTCTAGCGACCCACTTGCAGAGCTCCAACAGAGCACTGCGGTCAACAAGCAGTTCTTGATTGATCGCTTGAGTCGCGAACTTCAGCTCGATGTTCCACCGCCGATTCGTTACTTCCTCTGGCTCAAAGGCATCGTCGCCGGACTCTGGGGGCAGTTTGACCTCGGCATGACTCGCGACCAGCACCACGTGATCGAATACATCGGTGCCGCGATTCCAACCACCTTCCGTCTGGTTATCGGTTCGACTGTTTTGGCAATCGTGCTCGGCATCACCATCGGCATGGTTACCGCACTCCGTCAGTACAGCCGCTTCGACTACTCGATGACTTTCGTCTCGTTCCTTCTGTTCTCGCTGCCAATCTTCTGGGTTGCCGTGTTGCTCAAGGAATACATGGCGATTCAGTTCAACGACTTCTTGGCTGACCCCACAATTTCGCCGTCCTTCCTCATACCGTTCGCGCTTATCGGCGGTTTGATAATGGCGGGCATCATCGGTGGCGAACGTCGCCGTTTCTTCACCACCTGGGCCGTTGTTGCAGTCGGCATCGCCGGCTTGCTCACTGTGATGAGCATCACCCAGTGGTTCATTCACCCAGGCCTAGGCATGATCGGCATTGGCGTCTTCGCCTTCGGCTTTGCCGTTGCGATGACCCACCTGTCAACCGGCCTCGACGACAAGAAGTCGCTCAATGCCTCACTGATTACCGCTGGCGCTGTGACCTTGCTCTACTACCCAATGCAATGGGTCATGAACGAGAAGGGCTCGCTGCTTTCTGTGGTTGAAGTGCTGCTCATCATTCAGCTCGTTGCCGCAGCCGTGGGTTACTTCATCACCAAGGTTGACCGACGCAGCATCATGCGCACCGCGATGCTCACCGGTCTGCTTGCTAGCCTCCCTCTGATCTTCGACCGCTTCATGCAGGAGTTCGCTGGCTACTTGAACTCGGACGCCATCAACGGCCGCCCTGTGCCAACCCTCGGCCAGGCAAACCAGCTGCTCGACCCGACTCAGTCGGGCAACTTCTGGATCAACAGCCTTGACGGCATCATGCACGTGATTCTGCCGACCATCGCTTTGACCCTCATCTCGTTTGCTGGTTACGTTCGTTTCTCGCGTGGTTCGCTGCTCGAGGTTCTGAACATGGACTACATCCGTACAGCGCGCGCAAAGGGTCTAACCGAGCGCACCGTAATCGTGCGTCACGCAATGCGCAACGCCATGCTTCCGCTGACCACCATCCTGGTAAATGACTTTGCCGGCGTTCTGGGTGGCGCAATCATCACCGAAGGCGTGTTCGGCTGGAAAGGCATGGGTCAGTTGTTCGCCCAGGCCATCGGCAGCTACGACCTCAACCTGTTCATGGGCGTGTTCATCATCGGTGCGATGCTGACCGTCGTTGCAAACCTCGTTGCCGACCTACTGTTCGGTGTAGTCGACCCTCGAATTCGAATCAGAAAGTAAGACAATGGCTCGCAATCCTAAAGAACTCGAAAAGACTGTCGAGAAGAACGAAAACGAGATTTCGCTGCGCGAGACCGAAGGTCTCTCACAGGGTCAGATCATCTTCCGTCGCTTTGTGCGTCACCGCGCGGCAATGGCGTCGCTCGTCTCACTGATCTTCATCATTTTGTTTGTATTCTCGGCGTCGGGTCTTCACCTCGGTTCAGAGAAGCACCCGGTTACCGTTCCAGGTTGGTGGCCACACACCATCACCGAGATCGACGTAAACGCTGCAACCGCCGACCTCTGTGAGAACGGCATCCCAGGCTGCCCAACCCTCGACATCTTGCCTTCGTTTATCGACAAGACCGGCCTTGGAGTTGGCGCACACCCATTCGGCATGGACAACCTTGGAACCGACTACTTCGCCCTCGTAATGCGTGGCGCTGAGCAGTCGATCATGGTGATGCTCATCGTTGGAATCATGGGTGTTGTCATCGGCGCAATTGTCGGTGCAATCGCTGGTTTCTACGGTGGCGTTGTTGACGCAATCCTGATGCGTTTGACCGACATGTTCTTGGTTACCCCGGTTATCGTGCTCGGCTCGGTTATCGGTTACCGCTTCGGAAACCTGGGTGTCGTGCCACTGGCAGTGATGCTTGGCTTCTTCTCTTGGATGGGCCTTGCCCGTTTCGTGCGAACCGAGTTCTTGACCCTGCGTGAGCGTGAGTTTGTTGACGCAGCCCGCGTTGCCGGTGCATCGAACCGCCGCATTATCTTCAAGCACATCCTGCCGAACGCCGTGGGTGTCATCATCGTTGCCGGAACCCTGTTGATGTCGGGCGCAATTTTGCTCGAGTCGGCTCTGAGCTACCTCGGCTTCGGCGTGCAGTCACCAGACGTTTCGCTCGGTCTTTTGATCTCGAAGTATCAGGACACCTTCACCGTCAGCCCTTGGTTGTTCTGGTGGCCAGGTCTGTTCATCATCACGATTGCGCTGTGCATCAACTTCATTGGTGACGGTTTGCGCGATGCCTTCGACCCACGTCAGAAGCGTCGCATCACCAAGAAGGACCGCATCCAGGCAAGTGAAGCCGCTAAGGTTGGCGCCTAATGACGACCCAGCTCATCCATGCGTCGGCGGATCAGCAATGCTGCCAGTCCGCTGTCGCTTTGGACGCTGTCGCTAGCGGGAGCCATGTCGCTGTAAACAGCGTCGTTGACTGCTGCGCCACCGACTCGGTTCTTCCAGTTGCCGCCGGTGCTGGAAGCCCAGCGAACTCGACCGGATGTGGGTGCAACCCAGACGCGAGTGCTGCCAGCGTTGTGAACGATCAGCAGCGACCATTTGGTCTTCAGCTCAACGATGTCAGCGTAAGCAATCGTGCGACTGCTCAGCGGGTTGACCACCTTGAGCTCGTTCTCACCGAGAACCAGCTTGGGGCGCAGCCAGAGAAGTGTTGCGGCGGCGGCGACTGCCAGTGCAATCGCAAGGGTGACGACCAGGGGAGTGCCATCTGGGTAAGCGACACCTTGAACCACAAAGAAACCATCGAGAACCAGGGCTGCTGCGGCGAATCCGTAGTTGGACTTGGGTCTGAAAACTTCGACATTAGTCATGTATCAATCTTCGCAGGCG
>CAITNA010000056.1 GCA_903893675.1 uncultured Micrococcales bacterium | reverse complement strand
CTCAGACACTAGGCCGGCCTCGGCTACCAAATCGTGAACAATCTTGCGCTCGTATGAAGACATCGGCTTCATGTGAACGTCCTCGCCGGTCTCCTGAACCTTGGCGACCAGCTTGTTTACGATGCGGGTCAGGTCGTTGACACGGGTCTGGCGTGAGCCACCAATGTCAAGGATCAGACGGCTGAACGAAGTGGTCTTCACCTGAACCGCTAGGCGGGTGAGTTCCTGTAGGGCCTGAACGGTCTCAGGCGCTGAAATCAGGCTGAGGTTGCTCTTGCCGTCTGCCGAAATCGACAAGTAGGCGCGTCCCTCGCGGACATCGATTTCGATGTCGCCATCCAGGTCATAGATGTCGAGCAGCTCTTCGAGGTAGTCGGCCGCGATTTCGCCTTCTTCCTCTAGGGCCTTTGGGTTGGCCTTGCTGGTTGCCTCGGCCTCGTCGCCCTCGACCTCTTCGGTCTCGGCGGCAACCGGTGCTTCGGTCTCTAGTTCGTTCAAGTTCTCTTCAGACACGTTTAGCTCTTCTTCTTGGCGCGCTTCTTGCCTACTGGCTGCTGGCGCTGGTTGTTGACAGTGTTCTCTTCTTCGACTGAGTCAGCTGCCGAAGCGTTGACTACGATTGGCTTGCCCTTTCGCGCCAGACGCTCCTCGCGCTGACGGTGGGCAACCGATCCCGGAGTTGGCATGTGGCGGATCACGAGGTACTGCTGACCCATGGTCCAGCTGTTCGAGACCAGCCAGTAGAACATCACTCCGAGCGGGAATGAGATTCCCGAAATCATGAAAATGATAGGGAAGATGTAAAGCATGATCTTCTGGGTCTGCGCATACTGGCTGTTGGTCACGTCAGGGTTCTGGTTCTTGGAGAGAATCTGACGCTGGGTGATGAACTGGGTAATGGTCATGAAGATGACCAGGGTCGCGGCCAAGATCTTCACGTTCATGGTGGTCGCGGTGAGGAAAGTCTCAGATAGTTTGGCACCGAACAAAGTGGCCGAGCTAAATGAGTGTGGCAGGTTTCCGGTCAAGAACGCAACACCCTGGTGGTCCTGCTGTGCACCGTTCAAGGTGAAAAGGAGTCCACCGAAAATCGGCATCTGAATCAGCAGCGGCAGGCACGAGCTCAGCGGGTTCGAACCGGTGCGCTTGTAGAGCTCCATCTGCTCCTTGGCAAACTTCTCGCGCGATTCGCGATCGGTCTTGCCCTTGTACTTCTTCTGAAGTTTCTGCAGCTCCGGCTGCATAACCAACATGTTGCGCTGGCTCTTAATCTGACGAACGAAAACTGGGATGAGGGCGGCGCGAACCACGACAACCAAACCGGCAATCGAGAGCACCCAGACCCAACCGGCATCTGGCTTGCCAGTGATGGTCGAGAACAGCCAGTGGAATCCAACGAGCAGTGCTTCGATGATCCACTTAATCGGCCACAGTAAATCCATTATTAATCCTTCTTCTTAGGCAAAACGAATCCGGCCCTCGTTATTTGAAACCTGCCAGAACCTGGCTGAACCTCGTCGACTCCTCCTCGAGACCACGGGTTACAGCGGGCAATTCTCGAGATCGTGAGCACCGATCCGCGAACCACTCCGCGTTGCTGCAACTGGCCCAGCCCATAGGCCGAACAGGTCGGGTGGTATCTGCAGACATCTCCGTAGAGCGGAGAAATCCAGCGACGCCAGCCCAGAACCCCCAGAATTAGCAGGTTTCTTGGTGCCAACCAGATGAATTCAGCTGCCTGATTCACTTGGTTGACCTATCCGAGGCGGCTTTCACCGCTGTGGAAAGTTCTTGATTTAGCTGATCGAAGGATGCGGAGCCCGCTGTTTCCAGGGCTCTAACCACGACCATCCAGTTGGTTGAAAGGTTGGTGAGTTCGTTACGGGCGATTGCGCGAAGGCGCCTTTTGACCGAGTTTCGAACCACCGCGTTTCCAACCGTTTTTGCCACCACGAACCCAAACTTTGCCGGGAGCCCGGAGTCAGTTTGCTTGGTATAGGTGACGAGGTTGGCGCTGGCGATTTTGCTACCAGTTCTCATGGTCGTGCGAAAATCTTCGGCTGAGATCAGCCGGTTCTCGCGAGCCAGCACAGGTGCCTTCGACTAGGCCGAGAGCTCTTCGCGACCCTTGCGGCGGCGGGCTGCCAAGATGGCGCGACCGGCACGGGTCTTCATGCGTGCGCGGAAACCGTGGGTCTTTGCGCGGCGACGGTTGTTTGGCTGGAATGTGCGCTTGCTCATGAGCTCTTCTCCGATTGAAACTTTGGGATCTTCGATGGTGTCTTTCGACGCTTTGTTGTTGCCAGTCCCTGGGCAAGACAACCTGTTAAACCTATGGGAAAGCAAGGGTTTGGGTCAAGTCTAAAATCGGGCAAAAGCCAGCGAAAAAATTTTGAAAAGACACTCCGATTCGATTTGCTTTTTAATCCCGAATGTGGCAAAAATTATCAACTACGGATTTATCCACAGGATGTTAATTTCCACGGACTTATCCACATGATATCCACAGGTGCCAAAACTTGTGGAAAACTATCGAAAACTTCGCGACGAAACTCAGATTGGGGGAGCCATGGCCAGCACTGAAATTGTCACCGAACTCTGGGCAGAGGTCGTGGCTCGAGTCAACCAGGATGAACGCATCGGCCGCAGTGACCTTGCATTTCTTGCCCTCGCCGAGCCAAAGGGTGTCCTCGGTGACTCCCTATACATCGAAGTAAAGTCTGACCTCGCCCGAAACAAGATCGAGCAGGACCTGCGCCCAGCGATCATCGCCGCCCTTACCCAGGTTGGGGATAACCGCGGCGCCAGCACCATCGCGGTGACCGTTAACCCGAACCTCGCGATGCCGGCCGCCGACCCAGAACCCGTGCCAGAGCAAGCCGTTGCAAGTTATCGCTCAAACATCGTGGAAACTCGCGAGCCTGCCCCTGTGGATAACCCACTCAACCCATGGCACACCTTCGACACGTTCGTGACGGGCAACTCCAATCGCATGGCAATGGCCGCCGCGTTCGCCGTGGCCCGTGCCCCTGGCCGCAGCTACAACCCGCTTTTCATTCACGGCGCCTCGGGCCTTGGCAAAACCCACCTGCTTCACGCGATCGGCAACTCGGTTCGCTCCGAATACCCTGGCCTTCGAGTTCGCTACGTCTCGTCGGAAGAATTCACCAACGACTTCATCAACTCGCTGCGCGACAACCGCCCG
>CAITNA010000055.1 GCA_903893675.1 uncultured Micrococcales bacterium | reverse complement strand
TGCCCTAAGTGCGGCAAGCCAGCCAAGCGCGACAGCGACACCATGGACACCTTCGTCGACTCATCCTGGTATTTCTTGCGCTACCTGTCACCGAACAGCGACTCGGTCGCCTTCGATGTTGAAGAGGCAAAGGCCTGGGCGCCGGTCGACCAGTATGTCGGCGGTGTAACCCACGCAATCTTGCACCTCTTGTATGCACGTTTCTTCACCAAGGTCTTGCACGACATCGGCCTGATCGATTTCGAAGAGCCGTTCACCCGCCTACTCAACCAGGGCATGGTTTTGATGAACGGTTCGGCAATGTCGAAATCGCGCGGCAACTTGGTTCGCCTCAGCGACCAGCTCGATGAGCACGGCGTGGACGCAGTTCGTTTGACCATGGCATTTGCCGGCCCGCCAGAGGACGATATCGACTGGGCCGACGTTTCGCCTAGTGGTGCATCCAAGTTCTTGGGCCGTGCCTGGCGTCTTGCCGGCGATGTCACCAGCGCGCCTGGCGTTGACTTCGCAACCGGCAACAAGGATGTTCGCAAGGCGACTCACGCGTTCCTTCGCGACTTTGCGCAGAACATCGAGACCTTCAAGTTCAACGTTGGCGTTGCCAAGATCATGGAGCTCGTCAACGTGCTTCGCAAGGCAATCGACGGCGAGGTCGGCGGGGCAGACCCTGCGATTCGCGAGGCGGTCGAGGCAGTTGCCAAGGCGCTCTCGCTGTTTGCTCCATACACCGCAGAGGACATGTGGGCACAGCTCGGCCACCAGCCTGGTGTTGCCCTTGCTGGTTTGAGCGAGGCCGACGAGTCGCTGCTCGTCGTCAATAACCTCACCGCTGTGGTGCAGGTCGATGGCAAGTTGCGCGACAAGTTCGATGTCTCTGTTTCAATCACCGAGGATGAACTTCGCGAACTCGCGATGAATTCATACAACGTGAAGAAGGCAATCGGCGATCGCGAAATTGCGAACATCATCATTCGCGCGCCAAAGCTGGTTAACATCGCAACCAAGTAGTTCGCAATCGTCGCGACTAGGCAATTCGTAAACGTCGCTGCCTAGCCTTTCGAATTACTAACAGCACCGCTTCGGGTGCAGTTGCGCACAGATTCCGTTGTTTTCGCCAACTCGGATGCTCAAACTCTTAGTTTGAGTTCGTGAACCAACTGCGCGCCAAGGTCAATCAGCTGCTCGGCGGCAAGCTCAACCTGAAACTGGTTGGCTTCACCGTGGTTCTGGCCATCGGCATCGTGGCTATTTTGTCTGCGCTGAACTCGCCAAAGGCCTATCGAATCAGCAACTATGCGTCCGGCAGCAGCTATGGCTCTGGTTCGGGCACGGACGGTAGCTTTGCGGGCTCGTCTGGCTCTGCGTCGAATTCTGGCACGGCGGCCTCTGGCCTCACCGTGACCGCCGCCAAGATCTACGTCCACGTGGTCGGCCTCGTGGTTAGCCCTGGCATCTACGAGCTGAACTCGGGTTCGAGGCTGTTCGAGGCCATATTTGCTGCCGGTGGCTTTGCCAAAGGCGCCGACCAATCCAGCGTGAATCTAGCTCGGCAGCTCAGCGATGGCGAGCAAATTATGGTCACCAATGCCGCAGCGGCCGGCACAGCCACTTCGGCGCTCAAGAGCCCAACCGGAACCACATTGATTTCGCTAAACCGCGGCTCGCAAACCGAGCTCGAGAGCCTGCCGAGAGTCGGCCCAGCCTTGGCCAGTCGAATCATCGATTGGCGAACTAGCAACGGAGGCTTCAAATCGGTTCGCGACCTGCTCAAGGTCACCGGCATTGGTCAAAAGATGTTTGCCGAGATCGAAAAACTGGTGACGCTGTGATCACACGTATGGTCTTTCCCTCATGAACTTGGTGATTGCCGCGTTCATCACCTGGACGTTCTGCCTCGGATTGATTGGTTCGGGGTGGCTGTGGCTCGGTGTCGCCGTTGCCGTGAGTGCTCTTGTCTTGCAGCGATTGAGAGTGGCATTGTCGGCAATGGCTCCCGCGGGTCTGCTCTCTGCGTTTTTCGCGTTGATCGCGTGGGCTTCGCACAGTTTCGTCAATCAACAACCCAACGATCTCAACCTTGGGCAATTCACCTGGCTGCATGATCAGGCACTTGCTGTTGCCTCTGGCGTAACGCCCGATGCCAAGGCACTTGTGCTCGGGCTCGCCATCGGTGATGACTCGCAGCTTTCGCAGTCGACTGCCTCGGCATTCAAGACGGTTTCGTTGACTCACCTGAGTGCTGTCAGTGGCGCAAACTGTGCAATCTTGGTTGCGGCTATCTACTTCTTGCTCGGGCGGTTGCGAATCAAAGCACGTGTGATCGCGGCGCTCAGCGCGCTGGTCGGCTACGTGTTTCTAGTTGGCTTTCAACCGAGCGTGCTTCGCGCCGGAGTCATGGCGACTGTGGTTCTGCTCGCCAGCGCATCTGGACGCAAGGTCAAGCCGATCGTGGCACTGGCCCTGAGCGTCTGCATTCTATTGGCACTGGACCCCGAGCTGGTGCTCAGTCTCTCGTTCATACTTTCGGTTGCGGCCACCCTCGGGCTGCTCTGGTTCGCGCCAATCATCAAGAGGCGTTTGGATGCTCGCATGCCGAGCTGGCTTGCTGCCACCTTGGCGGTCTCAATTGCAGCGCAGTTGTTTTGCGCGCCAATCCTGTTGCAACTGCAGGGTGGCCTACCTACCTACTCACTACTAGCCAACCTGCTTGCCGAGCCTTTGGTTGCGCCGGTCACCATCCTTGGGTTGATCGCCGTGGTGCTCTCGCCGCTGGGCGCGGTGGCCTCGGTATTCTTCTGGATAGCCTCGCTGTTCACCTGGCTCATCGTGCTTATTGCCACCTGGCTGGCGGCTCTGCCGTTTGCCACTTTGCCGTGGGCTGGCGACTCATGGTCTGAAGGGGTGCTCGTTGCCCTTGTCGTTGCGCTATTGGCCTGGTTTACGGCAACAGGTCAACGACTGCTCAACATCGCCGGGCTGCTCGCCATCGCGCTTTCGCTCGGCACGGTTGCCAACGTGGTCAATCGGGTTGTGCAGTTTGCAGCCTGGCCAGACCCGCAGTGGCAGGTGGCGAGCTGCGATGTCGGGCAGGGCGATGCCACCGTCGTTCGCTCTGAAAACCAGATTGCCCTCATCGACACCGGCAAGTTCGACGACAAGATCGATAGTTGCCTAAAACACCTCGGCATCAAACACATCGAGCTTCTGGTGCTGACGCACTACGACCTCGATCACATCGGGGCGATTCCCGGTGCTGTTCACAACCGTCAGGTCGACCTTGCTCTAGTCACCAGCTATCACGATGAAAGACCAGGGGCCAACTGGGTTCGAGACCAGCTGGTCATCGACAAGATTCCGTTCGTCGCCGCAGAGGTTGGCACTCAGGGGCAACTCGGCAGCGCAAACTGGCTGGTGCTCAACCCCGAACACGATGGTGGCGATGCTGAAGATTCCAACGATGGAAGCATCGCAATGCTTTTTCATTTGCGTGGTTACAACCTGCTCGCGTTGGCCGACCTCGGCGAGAGAGGTCAGATGCGCCTGGCTGCC
>CAITNA010000054.1 GCA_903893675.1 uncultured Micrococcales bacterium | reverse complement strand
CTATCCCCTGAGCTATAGGGGCTCGGGGTCGCGACCAGTTTATGCGCAAGGCCTCGCACTTAGCCTGGCCGTCTGTGGGGTCTGAGTTACGCAGAGGTGAGCAATTCCGTTCGACATTGCCGCCTTTGCGATGAGAGCCTGGTCACCCCATCTCAGTGATGGCAGACCCCGAAAAAGGCTTGATTCCGCGGTAGTAAGCCCCGGCAGACTAGTTTCGGCGGGCCGCCCTCGGCTAGACTTAGGCCTAAATTCGGCATTTTTAGGACTTTTCCGTGACCCCTGAAGCTCTAAGCGACGCAATCGTTCGCACCCTGGCCGCCATCGTGGCTGCAGGCAAGCTTCCTGTCGCCGAACTTCCTGAATCTGTTGTCGTCGAACGCCCGAAGAACCGCGAACACGGCGACTGGGCAACCAACGTGGCAATGCAGGTCGCCGGCCGCTTCGGCGTGAGGCCGCGCGAACTGGCTGACGCGCTCGCGGTGGGTCTTGCTCAGGTCGATGGCATCACCAAGATCGACGTTGCCGGCCCTGGCTTTATCAACATCACCTTGGATGCCGCCTCAGCCGGAGAACTTGCCCGCACCATCGTTGAGGCGGGCGAGGCTTATGGCCGCGGCACCGACCTTGCCGGAGTGAAGGCCAACCTCGAATTCGTTTCAGCTAACCCGACCGGCCCGATGCACATCGGCGGCACCCGCTGGGCAGCAGTTGGCGACTCGCTCGCTCGCATGCTTCAGGCGCAAGGCGCTGAGGTCACTCGCGAGTACTACTTCAACGACCACGGCGCGCAGATCGATCGTTTCGCGCGCTCGCTGTTGGCGGCGGCCCGCAAAGAGCCAGCACCAGAAGATGGTTATGCGGGTGCATACATCGATGAGATTGCGCAGCGCGTTCTAGATGAAACCGCAGAAGACATTTTGTCGTTGAGCGACGAGGTTGCCCAAGAGAAGTTCCGTGCTGCAGGCGTCGAGTTGATGTTTGCAGAAATCAAACAGTCACTTCACGACTTCGGTGTCGACTTCGATGTCTTCTTCCACGAAAACTCGCTCTATGAATCTGGCGCGGTTGAAAAGGCGCTCGACAAGCTCGACTCGCTCGGCCACATCTACCAGGCCGACGGTGCAACCTGGATTCGCACCACTTCATTCGGCGATGAGAAAGATCGCGTGGTCATCAAGGCCGACGGCGATCACGCATACATCGCTGGTGACCTTGCCTACTACCTCGACAAGCGCAGCCGCGGTTTCGATCGCTGCATCTACATGCTCGGGGCAGACCACCACGGCTACATCGGTCGCATGATGGCGATGTGTGCAGCATTCGGCGACCAGCCTGGCGTGAACCTCGAAATCTTGATCGGTCAGTTGGTTAACCTCGTCAAGGATGGCCAACCAGTGCGAATGTCAAAGCGCGCCGGCACCGTGGTCACCATGGAAGACCTCGTCGGTTTCGTTGGCGTCGACGCGGCGCGCTATGCGCTGACCCGCTCTGCAATTACTTCTTCGCTCGACATCGATCTCGAGCAGCTTGCCAAGAAGACCAATGACAACCCGGTCTTCTATGTGCAGTATGCCCACGCGCGCACCAAGCAGGTTGCCAACAATGCAGCCAGCCTGGGCGTCGACCTGTCGAGCTTTGACCCATCGCTGCTCTCGCACCCGACCGAGAGCGAACTGCTCGCCAAGCTCAGCGAGCTGCCACGCATCGTTGCTGGCGCCGCTGCAGAGCGCGAGCCACACCGCGTCGCCCGCTACATCGAAGAGGTGGCTGGTTCATACCACCGCTGGTATGACAACTGCCGCGTCACCCCGCTATCTGGCGGTGAAGTCGAGCCTGTGCACCGCACCCGTCTCTGGTTGAACAACGCGGCCGGTCAGGTGCTGCGTAACGGCCTCTATCTGCTTGGCGTTAGCGCCCCGGAGAGGATGTAGCCGTGGACGACCAGCTAAAGCCGAACTGGCTGCACGAGCCGCACGACGTCAACGCCGTTGATGAGAAGGTTTGGCCACGCCACATGGTTCGTGCATCCTCGGGCGAAGTCGAGATTGCCGGAGTTGCCGCGCGTTCTCTCGTCGCCGAATTTGGCACACCGCTTTATGTAATCGACGAAGACGATTTTCGTGCGCGTGCCACCGGAGTGAAGACCGTGTTCGAGCGCGCAGCTGCATCGATTGGCACCAGTGCCAAGGTTTACTACGCCGGCAAAGTTTTTCTCACCGCTGAGATCGCTCACTGGGTGAACGAGCTCGATCTAAACCTCGACGTTGCATCTGGTGGCGAGTTCGCAGCTGCAATCGCCGGGGGAGTTCCTGCCGAGCGCATCGGCTACCACGGAAACAACAAGTCGACTCGCGAAATTGCTCGCGCGGTATCTGCAGGCGTCGGTGCAATCGTGATCGACTCAGAGGCAGAGATCGAACGCGTCGCAGCAGCGGCCGCAGCGCAAGACAAGGTGCAGAAGGTTCGCCTTCGTGTGAACACGGGTGTGCACGCAAACACTCACGACTACTTGGCCACCGCTCGCGAAGATCAGAAGTTCGGCGTCTCGATGGCAGATGCTCCGGCGTTGGTCGCGCGCATCCGCGAATTCAACCACCTCGAATTTCTCGGAGTGCACTCGCACATTGGCTCGCAGATTTATTCGCGCGACGGTTTCGTCGAAGCGGTTCGTCGCACGGTTGCGCTGCACGCAGAGCTGAGCAACCACGGGCCTGTGCCTGAGCTCAACCTGGGCGGCGGTTTCGGCGTGAACTACAAGCCGGGCGACGAAGCACCATCGGTCACCGACTTTGCAGAAGACATCGCGGTCGCCGTGAAGGTCGAGTGCCACAAGCACCAGATCGCTGTGCCCGTTCTGGCCTTCGAGCCTGGTCGCTACATCGCCGCTAACCCGGGGGTAACGCTCTACACCGCCGGCACCATCAAAGACGTAACCCTTGCCGACCAGCATGACGCCGTGCGCAAATACGTTTCGGTCGATGGCGGCATGAGCGACAACGCCCGAACCGCGCTATATGCGGCCGACTACCACGCGATCATCGCCTCACGTGCATCCGAGGCGAAGCCTGCGCTTGCCCGCGTTGTCGGCAAGCACTGCGAGTCGGGCGACATCGTCGTGCGCTACGACTACCTGCCAGCCGATGTCACCTCGGGCGACATTCTCGCCGTGGCCGCAACCGGCGCTTACTGCTATTCACTTTCGAGCAACTACAACATGCTCACCAAGCCGGCCGTCGTTGCCGTTCGATCCGGTTCAGCAAGAGCCATCGTTCGAGCCGAAACCGAGGCAGACTTGTTTGCTAGGGATGTTCGCTACCAAGCGAATGGAAATGGGTAAACCGTGATCGAGTATCGACCACTACGAATCGCACTTCTAGGTGCCGGCTCTGTCGGCGCTCAGGTTGCTCGCCTGCTCACCGAGAACAAGGCCGAGTTGGCCGCCCGCGTCGGGGCAGAGCTCGAGCTGGTCGGCATCCTGGTTCGCGATGCCAACGCAGAACGCCCAGCCGGTTTCCCGAACGAACTGATCACTACCGATGCCGACGCACTGATTCTTAGCGCAGACATCGTGATCGAAGTTATGGGCGGCATCGAGCCAGCTCGCACCTACATTCTTCAGGCGCTCAACTCGGGCAGCGATGTCATCACTGCGAACAAGGCCTTGCTCGCAACCCACGGCACCGAGCTGTTCGACACCGCCGAGCAGGTTGGCGCACAGCTTTACTTTGAGGCAGCAGTTGCCGCCGCAATTCCAATCATTCGTCCGCTTCGCGAATCGCTCGCCGGCGACAAGGTCACCCGCGTTATGGGCATCGTCAACGGTTCGACCAACTACATCCTTGATCGCATGGACACCGACGGCATCGGGCTCGACGCCGCGATGGCCGAGGCAACCAAGCTCGGCTATCTCGAGGCAGACCCATCGCTCGACGTCGAGGGTTACGACGCAGCTCAGAAGGCCGCGATCCTTGCCTACCTCGCGTTCCACACCGAAGTGCCAATCGAGAAGGTGCACCGCGAGGGCATCACGTCGATCACCCCTGAACTCATGGCGGCAGCAAAGCGAGATGGCAACGTCATCAAGCTGCTTGCTATCGCAGAGCGCATCGACGCCGACAAATACGGCGAAGAGGGGGTTTCAGTTCGCGTCTATCCGACCCTGATTCCGCGCACCCACCCGCTTGGCTCAGTTCGCGGCGCATTCAACGCCGTGTTCGTAGAGGCCGAGGCCGCCGGCCAGCTCATGTTCTATGGCGCAGGCGCAGGTGGCACCCAGACCGCAAGCGCGATTCTCGGCGACCTGGTTAGCGCAGCAAAGCGTCACGTTGCAGGTGGCCCCGGATTAGCTGACTCGGTTCACGCGAACCTTCCGGTTCTGCCAATCGACCGCATCTACACGCGCTACCAGATCACTCTCGAGGCAAACGACCAGCCTGGTGTTCTTGCAACAATCGCAAACATCTTCGCTGCCAACGAGGTCTCGATCGAATTCGTTGAGCAATACCCATCGCCTGGTCGAAACACCGCGAACCTAGAGGTTGGAACACACGAGGCAACCGAGGCAGCACTCAAGGCAGTTGTTCGCGCACTCGAGTCCAGCAGCGCCGTCGACACAATTACTTCCGTCATCCGACTAGAGGGAATCTAATGGCACACCAGTGGCGCGGAGTGATTCGCGAATACATCGACCGTCTCGACATCGCTAGCGATGCTCCGATCATCACACTCGGCGAGGGTGGCACTCCGCTGATTGAAGCTTGCGCACTTGCAGGGCTCGTCGGTGCAGAGCGCGTGCTGCTCAAGTTCGAGGGCATGAACCCAACCGGTTCGTTCAAAGACCGCGGCATGACCATGGCGGTTTCGAAGGCAATCGGTCACGGCGCTCAGGCGGTCATCTGTGCATCAACCGGCAATACCTCGGCATCGGCAGCGGCATACGCGGCAGCGGCCGGCATCAAGTCGGTAGTACTCATCCCAGAAGGCAAGATCGCACTGGGCAAGCTGTCGCAGGCAATCGCACACAAGTCGCAGATCATGCAGGTTCGCGGAAACTTCGACGACTGCCTAACTCTCGCTCGTGATCTCGCAGACAACTATGCAGTGCATCTGGTGAACTCTGTGAACCCAGATCGCATTGAGGGGCAGAAGACCGGCGCATTCGAAGTTGTCGATTCACTCGGATACGCGCCAGATCTTCACGTGCTTCCGGTCGGCAACGCCGGCAACTACTCGGCCTACTTCAAGGGATACAAGGAAGACTTGCAGGAGGGTCGCATCAAGGCGATTCCGCAGATGTGGGGCTACCAGGCCGAGGGCTCGGCTCCTTTCGTTCAGGGCTCACCGGTCAAGAACCCAGAGACCATCGCCACCGCAATTCGCATTGGCAACCCGGCCTCGTGGGATCTCGCTCAGGCAGCTCGCGTCGAGAGCAATGGGCGCTTCGGTGCCGTTAGCGACAAAGAGATTCTTTGGATGCACCGCTTCTTGTCGAACGAAGTGGGCGTGTTCGTCGAGCCTTCGTCTGCAACCGGCGCAGCTGGTCTCTACAAGGCAACTCAGCAGGGCGAGAGCGTTGAGGGCAAGACCATCGTGGTCACCGTCACCGGTCACGGCCTCAAGGATGTCAACTGGGCACTGATCGATGAGCAGGGCAACGACATCAAGCCGACCGTAGTCAACGCAGTTGCAGCCGAGGTTGCAGAGCAGCTGGGCTTGGCATAAATGAACATCGTCGGGCGCAAGGTTTCGGTTCGAGTTCCGGCCACTTCGGCTAACCTCGGCCCGGGCTTCGACACGCTCGGCATGGCACTTTCTTATTACGACGAACTTGAAGTCGAGGCGGTTGCTTCGAATGACGTGATCGTCGAGGTTCACGGAGAAGGTGCCGGTCAGGTTCCGACCGACGAAACCAACCTCGTGGTCAAGTGCATCAAGCACACCTTCGAGCACTTCGGTCAGAAGATGCCTGGGCTTCGCATCGTTGCTCGCAACATCATTCCTCACGGCCGCGGCATGGGTTCGTCTGGTGCCGCAGTGGTCAGCGGGGTAGTTGCCGCAAAGGGTCTGCTCGAGGGCATCGTCGAGATCAGCCACAACGATCTCCTCGAGATTGCAACCGAACTCGAGGGTCACCCAGACAACGTGGCGCCTGCGCTCTTCGGCGGTTTGAACATCGCCTGGGAAGACGAGAGCGGCCCACACAACAAGAAGCTTTTCGTGCACCGCGGTGTCTCACCACTTGAGCTGGTTCCAGACTTCGAGATGTCGACCGCCAAGGCGAGATCGCTGCAGCCAGATTCGGTGCCGCACGGCGACGCCGTTTTCAACGTTTCGCGCTCGGCGCTTCTCGTGGCCGCACTGACCCAGAGCCCAGAGCTGCTGTTCGCGGCAACCGAAGACAAGCTTCATCAGGATTACCGCGCCGAGGCCATGCCTGAGACCCATGCGTTGGTTCAGCTGATGCGCGAAAACGGTCACGCTGCCGTGGTTTCCGGGGCCGGGCCATCCGTGTTGGTGTTGGCAAGCGACCCAGCAGAACGCTTGGAAGCAGCCAAATTGGCGGCCGAGAAGTACCCACAGTGGCGTGCCCTTATGTTGGCAGTTGACTTCAAGGGTGCTACAGTGGCCTTGCACCACTAAATAGACGTTCAACTCTTGAACTCTTAGGTGAATTCCTCGCAGATCTAATGCGAAAGCCCACGTCAAGCAGTGCGAAAGACGCAATGTAAATGCATTGGGCTCGATGACAAGGTTCATCGCCATCTCAAGAAAGAGAAATACAAAACATGGATGAAATCCAAGAAACCAACGAAGTAAAGAAGCCTCGCAAGTCGGCGGCTCAGACTTCGGACAGCGCAGACGCAGGCGAGAAGCGACCAGCCCGCACCCGTCGCGCAAAGAGCGAGACCACCGAGGGTGGCGACTCAAAGCCAGAGCAGAGCGAGCGCGCAGAGCGTGCACCTCGTGCAGAGCGCCCAGAGCGCAGTGAGCGCGCAGAGAAGTCGGAGTCGGGCGAAGGCCGCGACAACGAGACTCGCAGCAACGATTCACGCAATGACCGCGACGAGAGCGACGAGCGTCGCGGCAACGGAAACGGCCGCAACCGCGACCGCAACCGTAACCGCAACCGCAACCGCGGCGACCGCAACCGCG
>CAITNA010000053.1 GCA_903893675.1 uncultured Micrococcales bacterium | reverse complement strand
CGCCAACTAGGCCCATGCGTGGTCGCCACTGCGCCTTGAAGGTGCGCTGCATGAAGCCGAATTGGCCAACCATGACCAGGCCGAGCAGAATCACCAGAACGCCGAGCACTCGCTGAACCACGCCAGCGCCGCCGAGCTTGGCAAGGGCCGCGAAGCCGCCGAAGGCAGCGCCGAGCGAAACGAAGACTGCGGTGAAGCCGAGCACGAACAGGCTGACGCCAAGCACAACGCGTGAGCGCTCAGAAGCCTGAGCCGAGACGTAACCGAGATAGCCCGGCACCAGGGGCAAAACGCAAGGGCTCAAGAACGAAACCAAACCGGCGAGAAGTGCAATCGGAATCGCGAGGGCCATCGACCCACCGAGAATTACCGATCCGAAGTTCACTCTCCGCCAGCGCTTACTTCTCGGCAACCACTCGCGCGATCATCGCGTCGAGTGTTCCCTTTTCAAATCTTCCAAGGATGCGCGCTGCAACCTTGCCCTGCTTGTCGAGCACGATGGTGGTCGGCACCGCTTGCGGTGAAACCACTCCGGTAAATGCGAGCAACACCGAACCAGATGCCGAGTCCATGATGCTTGGCCACGTGATGTTGTGCGTGCGATCGAAGGCAACTGCGGTTGCCGCGCTGTCGCGAACATTCACGCCAACGAACTGCGCGCTGGTTCCATACTTCTTATTGAGCGTCACCAAGTCAGCAGCCTCTGCTCGACAAGGTGCGCAGCCGGCATACCAGAAGTTCATAACAACGACTACGCCGCTGAGTTGATCGCTCGAAAGAGTTTGACCACTTTCGGTGACGCCCGACCAATTCACGGCAGGCACACGCGAACCCTTCGCGAATTCGATTACTGTGCCGTCACCTGCGATGTAGTTCTTGTTGTCACCCGACTTGAACTGATTGGCCAAGCCGTCGTTCGAAGAACAGGCGCTTAGTGCAAACACGGATGAGACCGCGAGCGCGATGGCAACCAAACGTTTAATCACACTGCACCTTTATCTTTTGCGCTTCTTGGCGCGGCAGGGTCGCGATAGTCGACCTCTACCCATTTTGAGCCACGCTTCTCGATGGTGGTGATCGACGAGAGCGCGCAGCGGCGACGGTTCGGGTTGTGGGCAAGCGGCAGGCCAGCCAGCCCGAGGTGGGTGGTCCAGATTGGCAGCTGGTGGGTCACCAAGACCAGGTCACCCGATGGGGTCTCCTCGGCCAACTCGTCGATGGCCGCGGTCATGCGCGCAAGCACCTGCTCGTATGGCTCGCCCCACGATGGGCGGTATGGGTTGCGCAGGTGAAAGAAGAGGTGTGGGCGAACCACCACGTGGCCAGGGGTCATCTTGCGACCCTCGAAGATGTTGAACGGCTCAATCAGGCGGTCATCGAGCTCGGCAACCAACCCGAAGGCCTCGGCCACGGGCTTTGCCGACTGTTGGGTGCGAAGCAGGGGCGATGCGACCAGCCGAGTTACTGGGCTTTCTGCGCCATGAAGTGCAAGCGCAGCATCCGACGCCATTTGCGCGCCGAGCTCACTCAGCGGAAAACCGTCGAGCCGCCCATAGAGCACGCCCTTCGGGTTAAACACCTCACCGTGACGAATCAGATGAACGCGGGAGGCAGGCATAGCCTCAAGTTTACCCTCGGCTAAACTTGGCGGGAATCGCCTATTCAGGCACTACACAGCCGAAAGCAAGGAACAAATGCGCGAGCGCACTCTCGTTAAAGAACTGGCAGCCCGCCAGGACGGACCGGTCACTCTTGGTGGTTGGGTCGAGAAGGTGCGCGATCAGAAGCGCATCCAGTTTGTGATTCTGCGCGACGAGTCTGGCGATGTTCAGGTCACCTACCCTCGCCCGGTTATCGGCGACGCCCCGGATGAGAATGACGCGCTGGCCGCAAAGATCTCAACCCTGACCGCTGGCTCATTTGTTTGGGTTCAAGGCAACCTGGTTCACGACGAGCGCGTAAAGCTCGGCGGCCTCGAGATTCAGCTTCGCGACATCGAGATCATCACTCTTGCCGACCCAATTAGCCCGATTGCCGACGACACCTCGATCGACAAGCGCCTCGACTGGCGCTTCCTCGACATGCGCCGCAGCGAGATGAACCTGGTCTACCGCGTTCAGTCGACCATCGAAGCGGCTTGGCGTTCATACTGGCGCGAGAACGGCTTCACCGAGATTCACTCGCCGAAGCTGATGGCCAGCCCGAGTGAGTCGAACGCAGAGTTGTTCAAGCTCGAATACTTCGAGACTCACGCCTACTTGGCGCAGAGCCCGCAGTTCTACAAGCAGATGGCGATGATGGCCGGCCTCGGTCGCATCTTCGAAATCGGCCCAGTGTTCCGCGCCGACCCATCGTTCACCTCGCGTCACGCAACCGAGTTCGTCTCTGTCGACATCGAGGTCTCGTGGATTGATTCGCACGAAGACATCATGGCCATCCAAGAGCAGTTGATGCAGCGCGCGATTCAGGCCGTTAAGGATGAGCACGGCGAAGAGATCAAGAAGCACTTCGACATCGACGTCGTCGTGCCTTCGATTCCGTTCCCTCGCGTGCCGCTTGCCGAGGCTGTAGAGATCATCAAGGAGCGCGGCCACATCGTTGAGCGCGGTGGCGACCTCGACCCTGAGGGCGAGCGTCAGATTGCTGCGTGGGCTGCCGAGAAGTTTGGTCACGAGTTCGTTTTCGTAACCGACTACCCTGCGACCGTGCGCCCGTTCTACCACATGCGTCACCCAGAGAACCCGGCGCTCACCAAGTCATACGACCTGATCTGGCGCGGCACCGAGATCACCACCGGCGCTCAGCGCGAGCACCGCTTGGATGTTCTTATCGAGCAGGTCAAGCAGAAGGGCCTCGAGCCTGAAGGCCTGCAGACCTACCTCGACTTCTTCAAGTACGGCGCCCCGGCACACGGTGGCTTCGGCATGGGTCTGATTCGCGTGTTGATGTTGCTTCTGCACCAGCCAAACATTCGCGAAGTCGGCTTCCTGTTCCGCGGCCCAAACCGCCTCGAGCCTTAGGCCTTAGCGAACCTTCTTGACGACCTTGTGAGTCTTGTCTGCCCACTCATACTTGCGGCCAAGGCGACCGAGGATGAACACCAGAATCGGAAACCAAAAACGCTTCAGGATCCACTTCAACGCGGTCATTTCGCCTTCCCCTCTAACGCGGTGCGAAGTCGCACGGGGTCGATACGCCAATAGTTGTGCACCTTGCCATCGATAAGCAAGACCGGAATCTCTTCGCTGTAACGGTCGGTGAGCTCTTCAGATTCGAGCATGTTCACGCGCTCGAGCGTAATGACTGCTCCGCCAAGGGCGGCAGCATTCGTGGCGAGTTCTTCGAGAACGCCTGCAATTACCAGTTCTGCGTCTTCGCAGAGGTGGCAGCCCGGCTTGCCGATCAGAGTTAGTGCGATTGTGGTCACGGCTAAAGACTAACCGCTGTCTAAACTTGGTCTCGTGCCTAAGTCAGAGAAAATCGAAGCCGCGTTCTTCGACGTCGACAACACGATCATTCGTGGTTCGTCGATCTTTCTGTTCGGCAAGGCCGCGTTCAAGCGCAAGTTTTTCTCACGCCGCGACTTCTGGAACTTCGCCTGGCACCAGGCCCGCTTCATCGCGCGCGGCGAAACCGCAAAGACTCTGAGCGACGTGAAAGACCGCCCGCTCGGATTAGTAGCGGGCCACAAGGTCGAGGAACTCTCGTCGCTCACCGAAATCGTCTACGACGACTACATCACCACCAAGCTTTGGCCCGAAACCGTGCGCCTCGCGCAAGAGCACATGAAGGCCGGCCGCGAGGTTTGGTTGATCACCGCAACCCCGATTGAGATCGCCGAGATCATGGCGCGCAAGCTCGGCCTCACCGGCGGGCTCGGCACACTCGTCGATCGCAAGGATGGCGTGCTCACCGGAAAACTCGTCGGCAGCGCTCTGCACGGCAAGGCGAAATACAAGGCCATGAAGAAGTTGGCCAAGGATCGCAACATCAGCCTCAAGCGCAGTTACGCATACAGTGACAGCCACAACGACCTGCCGATGCTCACCCACGTTGGCCACCCGGTTGCCGTCAACCCAGACAAGATTCTGAAAACCCACGCCGAAGCCGCCGGATGGAAGATCCTGGACTTCAAGAAGCGCGAACTTCGCGCAAACCGCTAGGCGCGCGCCGCGCATCCCAGTTTCAAAACCCCGTAAACCCGCTTAAATGCGAAACCCGCCCTCTCGGGCGGGAGACACAAAGTTTCTACTTCTTATTGCGACGCTGGTGGCGGGTCTTACGAAGCAACTTGCGGTGCTTCTTCTTCGACATACGCTTGCGGCGCTTCTTGATTACGGAACCCATGAAGACCTCACATTTGGTGGCTGACCGCTAGCGGGGCCAGCGAACAAAACAGACCTCCATACTACAAGGCGGCCGCCATACACTCAAAGCATGACCGAACAGCAGCCCTATGAGATCCTCGCCAAGCACGGCGATGTTGAGCTCCGCCACTATCCCGCCTATGTATTGGTGCAGGCCAAGAGCCGCGGCGAGTTCATGCGGGCCGGCAATCGCGCCTTCGGGCCGCTGCTGAGTTACATCTCGGGCAGCAACGCAGGCGGGCAGAAGATTTCGATGACTGCCCCGGTTTTGCAATCGAGCGAATCCACGGATGAGCACACCGTCAGTTTCGTGATGCCGGCCGACTTCAAACTCGACTCATCCGCTGCGCCACTGAGCTCAGCCCTCAAGGTTGTGCCAGTTAGCGAACACTTTGCCGCTGCCATCCGATTTAAGGGCTCTTGGGATGCCGAGCGTTTCGATGCAGTCGGGCAAGAATTGATGCGAAGGGTTCATGAACTTGGGCTCGAGCCGATCGGTGAGCTTTACTGGGCGCGCTTCGATCCACCGTACAAACCTGGCTTTATGAAAAGAAACGAGGCGATCATCAAGATCGCCAAACCATCTAAGGAGATTCGTTGAACATCAATCCACTAGCTAGAAAGGCATTCGCTGAATTCCTCGGCGTCGCATTCTTTCTAACCGCAATCATGGGTGCAACTTCAAACCCTGGCACCGCACTCGCAGTTCCTGCACTCGCAACCACTCTTGGTCTTGCAATCTTGGTCACCGCTGGAATTTCTGGCGGTCACCTCAACCCTGCAGTTTCGATTTACTTCTACTCGCGCAAGCAGCTCACCCTCACCGAGCTCTTCGTTTACATCGTCGCGCAGTTGCTCGGCGCAGTTCTCGGAACCTGGGTTGGTCTTGCACTCTGGGGTCAGTCAATGCAGATTGGCACCCTCAGCAACGTTCGCACTCCTTCGTTCATGCTCGGCGAACTCGTCGCAACTGGCGGTCTAGTTTGGCTCGTCGGTCGTCTCGCTTCGACTAACCGCGGCAACATCATCCCGGTTGCTGTTGGCCTTTGGGTAATGGCAGCCGCTGTGTTCACCGAGTCAGGCGCAGAAGCAAACCCTGCAGTTGCATTCGGACTTTTGTTCCACGGCCACTCTGCAAACGAGACCTTGATGGTCATCTTGATGCAGTTGCTCGGCATGTTGTTCGCGTCGATCTTCGTCACGATCTTCGCTGAGCCTGCTGCCGCGAAGGTTGTCACCGAGGTTGCAAAGCCTGCGGTTGCACGCAAGCCTGCAGCTAAGAAGGCACCTGCGAAGAGCACCGCACGCAAGCCGGCTGCAAAGAAGCCAGCCGCGAAGAAGTAGTTCCCTTTATTCGAGCGGGGATGGCCGTGGCCATCCCCGTTTCGTTTAACTTCTGTTAATCAGCCGAGGCATACTGGAGTCATGTCAGCCGAAGCCTCAGTCCTTTTCGTTTGCGTACACAACGCCGGTCGCTCTCAGATGGCGGCAGGCTTTCTGCGCGAGCTCGGGGCCGGTCGCATCGAGGTGCGCTCCGCGGGCACTCAGCCTGGCGAAAAGGTGAATCCGGTGGCGGTCGAGGCCATGGCCGAGGTAGGCATCGACATCTCGCAGAACTTTCCGCAGCGCCTGACCGACGATGCCGTGAAGGCCAGCGATTACGTGATCACAATGGGCTGCGGCGATGCCTGCCCATACTTTCCTGGCAAGACCTACCTGGATTGGCCGCTGAACGACCCGGCCGGTCAGGGCCTCGAGGCTGTGCGCCCCATCCGAGATGAAATCAAAAAGCTCGTCGAGGGTTTAATTTCAGAAATTG
>CAITNA010000052.1 GCA_903893675.1 uncultured Micrococcales bacterium | reverse complement strand
TTGATCAGGGCCGAGCCAAGGGCACGAAGGCGCTGGTAGTCGGCGGTTGAGAGACGAACCGAATACGTGTTTGGGGCCAGGATGCGGTCGCGGCTAACCACCGATGCCTTGGCATCCATTTCGCTGCGAATGTAGGCCGAGATCTCGATGGGCTGAAGTTCACTCTTGAAGGTCTTGCTGAACGCGCCGGTTACGACTCGCTCAAGACCCTTCTCAAACTTTTCTAGAAAGCCCACGCTCACCTCGATTTCTCAAGAAGTTTATCTTTGGAGGCCTCGAAACAGTCGGTGGCTGAGGTGCCGATGCGCAGCAAATCTCTGGTGGCGCTGACCCGCCCGCCTTGCTAATCTCGTGTAGTTAGTTCTTTGCGCAAGTGGCGAAATGGCAGACGCGCTGGCTTCAGGTGTCAGTGCCTTCACGGGCGTGCGGGTTCAAGTCCCGCCTTGCGCACAAAGACCCCGAGTAATCGGGGTCTTTTTCTTTTTCGGCTGCCGCCGAGCCGACTTTAGCCGAGCCTCCAAGTTCGCTGGGAGCATCCTTGGGGAACCCTGTTTCACAGGCTTTGTTTCAGGTTCGCTCTTTAACTTCATCTTGTCCCTGGATGAAAGGAACCTTCATGGATAAGAAACTCGGAACCAAGATCGCAGCAGCAGGCGCAGGACTGATCGCAGTAGCGGGAATTGCTATTGCATCGCCTTCGCTGGCAGCGACCCACACCACCAGCTTGAGCTCGTCGAGCACCCCAGCACCAACCGGAGCACCAAGCTTCGGCGGCGGCCAGGGTGACAACGACGGTGACGGCCCACGCGGCGGCCACGGCCACGGCGGACCTGGCGGCTTCAACGTCAACGCAACCCCGCAGACCGTTACCGTGAACGTGCCTAACGACGGCAAGACCTACATGCTGGTCGTCACCGAGGCAGCTCCGGCAAACGCCCCAACCACCACCAACGGCAAGACCCTTCCTGCCTTTGGCGCTCACAGCGAGGCCATCGCCATCACCGGCACCGGCGCTCAGACTGTAACCCTGCCACCAGTGCACCCAGGATCATTCACCCTGAAGCTTGTGGCAGTAACCGGATCGGCAGTGACCGGCACCATCGGAATCGATGGCAAGCTCACCGCACCGATCACCGTTGGCTAATTAGCCAAGCAATTTTCTTCATTGCATACCCTCCTTAGTTGAGCAAAGGCCCCCGAGAAATCGGGGGCCTTTGTGCGTAAGGGGCTTAGTTTGAGCGCATCCGAGGCGGTTAGCCAACCATGTTCTTAGTGCGGCCTCGAGTGTGGCTGTCTTTGCAGGCTAGGTTCTCTGGCTTTGCGGCGCAGGCGTCGCAGAGCAGAACCAGGTCTTTGCAGGCAGGGCTCGAGCAGTTGCGGAACGAATTGGTTGGGCCGCCACAGGCCTCGCACTCGCCGATGACCTTGGCCTCGTCGCTGAAGTCCATGACCATGCGGTTATCAAAGACATAGAGCGAGCCCTCCCAGAGGCCCTTGTCTTTGAACTTCTCGCCATAGCGAACGATGCCGCCTTGAATTTGGTAAACCTCTTTGAAACCGCGGTTGATCATGACTGCCGAGAGAATCTCACAGCGAATTCCGCCGGTGCAATAGGTGACAATCGGCTTGTCTTTTAGGTGGTCATACTTGCCGCTCTCGAGCTCGGCAACGAAGTCGTGGGTGGTCTCGACATCAGGAACCACGGCGTTCTTGAACTTGCCGATCTTGGCCTCGAAGGCGTTGCGGCCATCGAAGAAGACCACGTCGTCGCCACGCTCAGAGACCAACTGGTTCACCTCAGCCGGCTTTAGGTGCTTGCCACCGTTTGTGACGCCGCTCTTGTCGATCTGCACTTCATCTGGGGTTTGGAAGGCCACGAGCTCTTTGCGGTTCTTGACGCTCAGGCGCGGGAACTCAGTGCCGGTGCCGTCAGACCACTTGAAGTCGATTTTGCCGAAGCCAGGGTATTCCTTGGTGGCGCGAACGTATTTCTTAAGGTCACTCATGTTGCCGCCGAGCGTGCCGTTAATGCCGTGCTTCGAAACCAGGATGCGCCCCTTGAGGCCCAGCGATTCGCACAGGGTGCGCTGCCAGAGCTTGAGAGCCTCAGGATCGGCGACCGGCGCGAAGCCGTAATAAAGAATGACTTTTTGGAGTTCCACGAAAAAAAGTTTAGCCTTGCCCTATGACTATCAAGCCAGGCCTAGACCTCCACACCTTCGACCAGAGCGTTCGCCCACAAGACGACCTTTTCAAGCACACCAACGGCAAGTGGCTCGATGAGGTGCCAATCCCAGAAGACCAGGCCACCTACGGCTCGTTCATGATCCTGCGCGACCTCAGTGAAGAGCGCGTGCGCGAGATCCTAGACGAGGCAGCGGCCAACCCACAGCCTGGCGTCAGTCAAAAGATTGGTGACATGTATGGCTCATTCTTGGATGAGTCGCAGGTCAACGCACTCGGTGGCAAGCCCATCCAAGCTGACCTCGAGCGCATCGCAGCAATCGAGAACATCGGCGACCTCACCAAGTTGATCGGTGAGCTTTCGGTTCAGGGCATCGACTCGGTGTTCGGCATGTATGTCAACAACGACCCGGGCAACCCAGAGCGTTACCTAGTCAACATTTTCCAGGGCGGCCTCGGCTTGCCAGACGAGTCGTACTACCGCGAAGAGAAATATGCAGAGTTCCGTGAGGCATACGTTCCTTACATCACCAAGATGTTCGAACTCGCCGGTTGGAGTGCGGGTGACGCAGCAGCTGCAGCGAAGCACGTTTATGAATTCGAGAGCACTCTGGCGAAGCACCACTGGAACGTTGTCGATTCGCGCGACGCAGAAAAGACTTACAACCTTCGCGACTTCGCAGCGCTTAAGAAACTCAGCGGACACTTCGACTGGTCGGCGTGGTTGACTGGCGCGAAACTCGAGCAGCGCATCCTTGATGAAAGCGCTGTCATGATGCCTTCGTTCCTCGAGGGGCTCGACTCGGTTTACAACCAGGGCAACATCGCATCAGTGAAGTTGTGGCTGCAGTTCAATGTCATCAACCAGATGGCTCCATACTTGAGCGATGATTTTGTGAACACCCGCTTCGACTTCTATGGCAAGAAGCTCACCGGACAGCCACAGTTGCGCGCACGTTGGAAGCGCGCAGTGCAGGCAGTCGAAGGTGCACTCGGCGAAGCAGTCGGCGAGATCTATGTTGAGAAATACTTCCCACCTGCAGCGAAGGCGCGCATGGATGGCCTGGTTGCCAACCTCATCGACGCCTACCGCGAAAGCATTCTCGACCTCGACTGGATGGGCGAGGAGACCAAGCGCAAGGCGCTCGTGAAGCTCGAAAAGTTCACCCCGAAGATTGGTTACCCGGTCAAGTGGCGCGACTACTCGACCCTCGAGATCGACCGCAACGATCTGGTTGGCAACATCCGCCGCGTGGCTGCGTTCCAGACCGCCCGCGAGGTCGCCAAGATCGGCTCGCCGATTGACCGCGACGAGTGGTTCATGACCCCGCAGACCGTGAACGCCTATTACAACCCGGGCTTCAACGAGATCGTGTTCCCGGCTTCGATTCTGCAGCCGCCATTCTTCAGCTTGGATGCCGATGACGCTGTGAACTACGGCGCGATTGGCGCGGTCATCGGTCACGAGATTGGTCACGGATTCGATGACCAGGGTTCGAAGTATGACGGCGATGGTGCACTGATTTCATGGTGGACCGACGCAGACCGCGAGGCTTTCGAAAAGCGCACCGGTTCGCTAATCGCTCAGTACAACGAGTTGTCACCTGCACAGCTTTCAGACGACTACAAGGTCAACGGCGAACTCACCATCGGTGAGAACATCGGCGACCTCGGTGGTTTGTCGATTGCATACAAGGCATACATCAAGTCACTAGGCGGAAACGAAGCAGCTGTGATCGACGGTTACACCGGACCACAGCGTTTCTTCCTTTCGTGGGGTCAGGCATGGCGCGGCAAGGGTCGCGACGAGATCGTGATTCAGCGACTCGCAACCGACCCACACTCGCCAAACGAATTCCGTTGCAACCAGATTGTTCGCAACATCCACGCTTTCTACGAGGCGTTCGATGTAACCGAGAACGACGGTGCGTGGCTTGCTGAAGAGCACCGCGTCACCATTTGGTAATTGCAACTGCAGCAACTGTCAATCAAAATCGAATTAGGTAAACGATGAATCTTTGGTGGCGCCTGTTTTGGGAGTCAATCACCTGGCGCTTTCGCACCAAAAAGGAAATCAGCGACCTAGGCGTTCGCACTTTCCGTGTGTGGCCGACAGATCTCGACATCTTCGCGCACATGAACAACGGTGTGTTCGTGCAGTTGCTCGACCTCGGTCGCTATGACCTCTCGCTTCGCTCACACGCCT
>CAITNA010000051.1 GCA_903893675.1 uncultured Micrococcales bacterium | reverse complement strand
CGCCCACTTCTTGCGCCATTCGAACGGTCGACCGCAACGCTCGCAAATCTTCGGATCGAATCCGCCTTTGCGCTTTGCTTCCATTTAGAAGTCGGTACTCGCTAGCAAAGCAGTGCGCGCAGTGATTGCCTCGACGATTTTCGAAGCAACGTGTTCTGCGGTCATTCCGGTTGGCATGTTAGGTGCATCGCCGAAAAGAGGGCGGGTTGCTAATCCGGTTTCGGTGTGACCGGGGCGGGCCTCGATGACCTGCACACCAGCGCGACGGAACTCGCTGTTCGAAGCAGCCAGCCAAGTCGAGAGTGCAGTCTTCGATGCGCAGTATGCGGCCATCCCAGGGAAAGTACGCTCTGCAACCACGCCGGTGATTGCAGCGAGGAACGACTCTGGGTTCATCGCCGGCAATAGACGCGCGGCTAGGTCGGCCTGACCGAGGTAGTTGATCTGCGTGAGTCGGGCAGCCGCATCGGCAGGAGTCGAGTCGAGTCGGCCGAAACCGACGCGACCAGAGGCCAAAACCACTCCGTCGAGTTTCTCGCTGCCGACCAGGTAGTCGCCGAGGGTCTTGATGCTCTCTGGGCTTTCGAGGTCGAGAAGCAGGCGGGTGGCGACCACCTCTGGCATGCGGGCTGCCGACTCATTGCTGGTCGCGGTGCCGAGCACTCGCACGCCTTTAGCGGCCAACAGGCTCGCGATGTGCGAGCCGAGCACGCCAGATGCGCCAACAACGAGGATGTTCTTGCCTGTAAGTTCCATGAGGTTCTCAACCCCTAACTGCCAGCGCCTATTCCCGGGGCTAGAGCTGCCCGAGTTCCAACTCACGCAACACCTGAGCCGCACGCACCTTCAGGTCATCTCGATACTTCAGGCGATTGAGCCCGCTGAGCTGCTGGAACATGCGGTGGTTCTTCTTGAAGGTTTCGCCGTGACGGTCAAGGAAGTCCCAATAGAGAGTGGTGAACGGGCAGGCATCCTCGCCCACACGCTCGCTCGGGTTGAATCGACAACCCTTGCAATAGTTCGTCATTCGCTTGATGTACGCGCCGCCAGCCGCATACGGCTTGGTCATCAGCGTGCCACCATCGGCGTGCGTGGCCATGCCAATCACATTCGGCACCATAACCCAGTCACTCGCGTCGATGAAGCGCTCGCGCATCCAGTCGAGAAATTGCTGCGGGTTCGTGCCGGTGATGAGCGCGAGGTTGCTCAGAATCATCAAACGCGGGATGTGATGCACCCACGCTCTCGTCTCGACATCCTTGATCGTGCTCGAGACACAATTCATTTCGGTGAGCGACGAGTCGTTGAAAAGCGGTAGCAGTTCGCGATGCGCACCGAGAGCGTTTGCCTCGCGATAGTTTTCGCCCAAGAACCAATACATTCCGTTGATGTATTCGCGCCAGCCGATCACCTGTCGCACGAAAGCCTCGACCGATTCGATTGGTGCATCGCCACGTTCGAACGCTTGCACCGCCGCGGCGACTGCCTCTTCTGCGCTGATCAAACCGACATTCAAGTATGGGCTTAGCAGCGAATGGTGCAGCGACCACGACTCGTCGGTGACTGCATCCTCGTATGGGCCGAATGCCGGCAAGTGAGTGGTTACAAAATAGTTGAGCTGTGCGAGTGCACCCTCGCGAGTAGTCGCCCAGGTTGAAGTCGGTTGATAGTCGAGTTGTGCAGCGACTTGCTCGTCGATTTCGTCG
>CAITNA010000050.1 GCA_903893675.1 uncultured Micrococcales bacterium | reverse complement strand
TTCATACCCTTGCGGCACCACCCTGACTGCCAAACCCTCTTCCCTTGCTATTTCCAGTAATTTGATAAAAGTCTGATGATTAGGATAGATCGTGATAAAAATCTTTTGGATAAATTCCCGATGAATGATCTCTTGAAAGCCATCCAAGTTGCCAAAAACCGGCCAATGGCCGCAGTTGCCAACCTTGTTATCATCCAGAAACCCTTTAATCTTCAATCCTAAAGCCGGCTGCCTGTTAATTTCGTCGGCTAACATGATACCGATTTTCCCGGCACCAATGATCAGCGTATTAAAATTATTATAACCACTGGAGACTAAATAATTGACCAATAATCTCTTTAACACCCGCCAAAATGAACAAAATCCCGAGATCACAACAGCGTTGAGTATCATAACGCTGCGAGGGAAATCCTGGATCCTCAAGCTAGCGCGTCTACCATTCCGCCACCCGGACCGAACAACAAGGGTCAAGGTTAGCACGAACCCTGGGCTTAGTGAATGCCAAGAATCAACCGCCACCTACTTATGAATGCGCGACTTGGCGGGTAGTTTGGGCACATGAGCCGTCAACCACGCGAAGCACTGCAGCAATTCATCGCTGCACTCGAACGTCACTTCGAGGCAATGTCGACCAAGCAGGGCGGCAGCACCGCAGCTGTCGATCATGCCTACGAGGGCCTCAAGGATACCTTCCTCGACTATGAGGAAGCCGTCGATCAGGCATTCGAAGAGTGGTTGCCATTTGAACTCGCAGACAACGAAGAAGACGCAGATTGAATCTTGTAGCAGCAGTCATCCTTGGAATCGTTCAGGGACTAACCGAATTTTTGCCAATCTCATCTAGCGCGCACGTTCAAATCGCTAGCGAGCTTCTCGGCCTGAACAACATCTCGAAGCCGGTGCTCACCGCGTTCGAGGCAACCATCGCACTCGGCACCGAGGCCGCAGTGTTCATCTACTTCTTCAAAGACATCGTTCGCATCGTCAAGGCGTGGCTGCAGTCGATTTTTAATCGCGGCATGGTGAACGAAGAATCGAAGCGCGATTCGCGACTCGGCTGGATGATCATCCTTGGCAGTCTGCCAGTGATTCTCATTGGCCTTGTCTTCAAGAACTTCATCGAAAACCAGTTGCGCAACCTTTGGGTCGCAGCAGTGATGCTGATCGTGTTCGGTGTCGTGCTCGCGGTTTCAGACCGACTCGGCAAACGCAACAAGGCAATCGACAAACTGACAATCAAGGATGGCGTGCTATTCGGACTGGGCCAGTCACTTGCCGTGATCCCTGGCGTCTCGCGCTCGGGTGCAACCATCTCCGTTGGCTTGCTGCTTGGTTACTCGCGACAGGCTGCCGCACGGTTTAGCTTCTTGCTGGCGATTCCTGCGGTAATCGGCAGCGGTCTTTACGAATTTGCCAAGAGCTACAAAGACCTGCCGGTCGACATGTTTGCGGCGACGGCCGTTGCAACCTTCTTCTCGTTCTTGGTTGGCTATGCGGTGATCGTCGGATTCCTGCGTTACCTGAACCGCGGTTCGTTCGCGCCATTCGTAATCTGGCGCATCCTGGTAGGTATTGCGGTTATCGCGGCGCTTGCTAACGGCGCACTGACGGCTTAGCCAAACGAATCCCGAACTAGGCGAGACCCTCTTCGTCTTCGTTCTTCGCCGAGTCTGCGGCCAGGAAGCGCTCGAACTCGTGGGCCAGAGTCTCGGCGGAGCCCTCGGCCTCATCTTCTAGGTCGCGAGTCTTCTCGAGCTGCTGAATGTATGCGGCCATGTCTTCGTCGCCCTCGGCAACTTCGTCGATGCCGCGCTCCCAGGTAAATGCCTCGTCTGCGAGAGTGCCGTGATCAAACTGCAGGCCGAGCAGGTTCTCAACCTCGATGAGCATCGAGAGAGTTGCCTTAGGCGAGGCCTGGTTGTGCACGTAGTGCGGAACCGAACCCCAGAGTGAAAGTGTTGGGATGCCTGCGGCTTCGAGCGCGATGCCGAGCACCGCGAGAATGCCAATCGGGCCTTCGTATGTGCTGCGCTCAATGTTCAAATCTGAACGCACTGCCTCGTTCTGGCTGGTCATGGTGACCTTGATTGGTCTGGTGTGCGGCGCATCGGAGAGCATTGCACCCAAGAATATGACCTGATCGATTTCGCAATCTTCGATCATTTCCATCATTTCGGCGGTGAAGCTCTGCCAACGACGAGCGGGCTCAGTGCCGAACAAGACAAATAGGTTCGCCAGGCGCGGGTTCTCGGCAATCGCCTCAGAGCTTGCGCGAATCAGTTCGGTGTTTGGCCACTCGATGGTGCGATTATTTTCGGCGTCGAGCGCAACGTTTGGGCGAGTGAACTGAAAGTCGTAGTAGTCCTCTGGGTCAATCGTTGAAACTACCTCGCCAGAAATCGATTCGCTAAGGAACTTCATGACTCCGGTGGCAGCTTCGGCGGCGTCATTCCATCCCTGGAACGCAACTAGCAGCGTGCGACCGGTTTCATAGCGCCTTGCCATGCAGCCCCTTTATCGATAGACCCTTAAACCTTAAGCGAGCCCCGAAGGTAAAATTGCCAGATGACTTCTTCGCTGCAGGCCGTTCTATTCGACATGGATGGCACCCTCATCGACAGCGAGCACTACTGGATGGCCGCCGAGGTAGAACTGGCTGCGACCACCGGCGCAATCTGGACAGAGCAGGATGGCCTCAGCCTGATCGGCATGAGCCTCTATGACAGCAGCCGACTGCTAAAGCAAAAGCTGGGTCTGAACCTGACCCAGGATGAGATCATCCAAAGCCTGACCGATTCGGTCATTGGCCGGCTCCGAACCTCGATTCCTTGGCGCCCGGGTGCCCTCGAGCTGCTGCGCCACCTCCGCGAGCGCGGCGTGAAGACCGCACTGGTCACGATGTCGATGCGCCGAATGGCTCTGGCCGTTGCCGAGAGCGTCGGCTTTGACGCTTTCGACGTGGTTCTCGGGGGCGACGATGTGTCTATCGGCAAGCCCGACCCCGAGCCCTATTTGAAGGCCGCGAGCGCGTTGGGCGTCGACATTTCCTATTGCGTGGCCTTCGAGGACTCGATCTCGGGCCTGCATTCGGCCGAAAGCGCAGGCTCTGTGGCCATTGGTGTGCCGAATCTCGTGACCTTGCCACCTAAACCAGACAGAATTATCTGGCCGACTCTGGTTGGCCTATCCGTCGAAGATCTCGACGCCATCGTCACCGAAACGAGAGCCAAATGACCAATCTGCCGCGCGGCCCGTTCCGAGTGGGCGACAGGGTTCAGCTCACCGGCCCTAAGGGCAAGCTGCACACCATTACTCTCGAGCCTGGCAAGGCCTTTGGCACCCACAGGGGAGAGCTGAAGCACGATGACATCATCGGCAAGGCCGAGGGGTCGGTCATTCGCAACCACAACGGCATCGAATACCTGGCGCTTCGCCCACTGATGACCGACTTCGTGATGTCGATGCCTCGCGGTGCCAACATCATTTACCCGAAGGATTCAGCCCTAATCGTCACCATGGGCGACATCTTCCCGGGTGCCCGAGTAATTGAGGCTGGAGTGGGTTCAGGCGGTCTCAGCATGTACCTGCTTCGCGCTATTGGCCCAACCGGTCGCCTCGACTCCTTTGAACGCCGCGACGAGTTCGCCGAGATTGCCAGGGCAAACGTGGTCAGTCAGTTCGGCTACGACCCAGAGAACTGGCAGATTCACATCGGCGACCTCCAGGATGCGCTTCCCGAGGTTTGTGCAGACGGCGACGCCGACCGCGT
>CAITNA010000049.1 GCA_903893675.1 uncultured Micrococcales bacterium | reverse complement strand
TGCGCTCGTAGCTCAATGGATAGAGCGCTAGCCTTCGGAGCTAGGCGTTGCGAGTTCGACTCTCGCCGAGCGCGTATAACTGCAACTAGAATTTGCGTGTTGCAAATTTACAATTTTTGATATAAAATAGCATAGATTAAAGTCCCGTCATTAACGGGTTTAAATTATAGAGGCCTGTTGAAAAGGAGGTGGCTGATGTTGTTGAATGGAATACTTAACAAGAAACAGCAAGTTGTCGGATGGACAATGATAGTGTTAATTTCTTTGGTGATTGTGCGCACCATTTTTTCTTTGCATAAGAATCCTTATCAAAGTATAAGAATATTTCTTGATTTGTATTTCCTGATTTTCGTCAGCGGCCTTATTGTAATTTATGCCTTAAAAAGAAACCACGCAGAAAAAACTCAAGTAGCATAATAAATTTGGGCCATTAGCTCACCTCACCCTCCTCTAATCAAGAGACAGAGGATTTCGCTAATGGCTGACAGTAAAATTAGGGCCATTAGCTCAATTGGCAGAGCAGGACACTCTTAATGTCAAGGTCGCAGGTTCGACTCCCGCATGGCCCACCATAAAATTCGTTGTGTGAAAGATTACGAATTTATAGAACATACCGCGGATATCAGTATCAGGGTTAAAGGTAAGGATTTGATCGCCTTGTTCAGGAATGCCGCCCTGGCAATGTTTGATATCGCGGCGCAAAAAAAAGAAGCTCAAGCAGAAGGAAAAACCAGGCTGCAAATAAGTCTGAAGGCAGACAATCTAGATGAGCTTTTCGTAAACTGGTTAAACGAATTACTCTCCTTATCCGCAACAAAATACCTGACGGTCTTGGCCGGCTTGAACGGGCAAAACATCTTCCAGTATGTGACTGGCATTGCTACCGGTCAGGTCACCCTATCGGTTTCCGCAGTCGAGAATGAAATCGAATCTGGGGTTCAGAAACAGGCTGGCATCACTGTGACGGCAACTTGCCCAAACCCACTCATGGGTAAGCCTGGCGAAGTTCGACAGTGCACCATCCAAGACTCAACGGGCACGACTGCCTTCGTCGATATCACAATCCAGAACACCGCGGGTGATGTCACCTGGCAGGTGCGCAACTAAACTATTCGAGTTCACCACTGGTGATCGATAGACACAGATTGCGCGGGTAGCCGCGTAAGAAGAGTGGTCAAAGTCTCTTCTGCAAATCATGTGCCTAGGCCGACCTGGCGCAATTGGTAGCGCATCGCACTTGTAATGCGAGGGTTAGGGGTTCGAGTCCCCTGGTCGGCTCAACTAGCCAAGCAGCTTGGCGAAAGCCTCGTAAACGAGGAACGCAGGCCATACGGCTGACTTCAAGAGTCCTAGAACGCCATCCCAGAAGCCGGTTGCCGTCGACACGAAGTAGACGGCCGAGCCGATGAAGCCCAAGAAGTAGAAGCCATTGCTCTGCTTGGTGATTCGAATGTTCGAACCCTTGCCAACGCTCTTCTTGATCTTCTTCTTGAGCTTCTTCTTGAACTTTTCGCTGTTGAAATCAGTCATGTATGAAATCTACTGCTCGGTGAAGGTAATACTCACCGAGTTGATGCAGTAGCGATCGCCGGTCGGAGTCTGCGGGGCATCCTCGAAGACGTGGCCCAGGTGGCAACCGCAGGCGGCGCAGCGCACCTCAACACGGTGGTGTCCCAGCGAGTCGTCATCGAGTAGCTCGACGGCGTCGCCGGCCTGTGGCTCATAGAAACTTGGCCAACCGCAGTGCGAGTCGAACTTGGTGGTCGAGCGGAACAGTTCAGCGCCGCATCCCTTGCAGGAATAGATGCCGGTGCGCTCTTCGTTCAGCAGCTCGCCGGTGAATGGCAGCTCAGTGCCGGCCTCGCGAAGCACGTGGTATTCGAAATCGCTCAGCTGCTCGCGCCATTCGTTTTCATCTTTGTTTACTGAGTAATTCATCAAAACCTCGCTCGTGTGCGTTTGCTCACTTAATATAAGTTGTTGCTCAATTCGAAAGAAGCACTCTTTTGGCAGATAAATTCCCGTTGGATGAATTCGACGCCGCGCCTTTGCGCGGTGGCCGTCACCGCATCCGTCGCACTGCCAAGCACCGCATTAACGAGTTTCTCAAGATTGTCGTGATTTCGGCGGTTGTGGCTCTGGTCGGCTTCGGCGGCCTGAAGCTGATCGACAGCCTCAACACTTTTGACGGCAGCGCAGTCGTCGTTGCCCAAAACACCGACGACCTGAACCGCCCGGTCGTCGTCGTGCTCGACGGCACCACAGCCCAGGGGCTCGCTGCCAAGTGGGCAACCAAACTTGCGAACAACTACAACGTTGCAACCGCGGCAAACTTTGTGCCTGCAACCGGCGGCCAGGTTGCTGCAACCACGGTTTACTACCGCGATTCGGCCGATGCGTTCACCGCTGCAGCCATCGCTAAGGCAATCGCGACCAAGACCGGCACCGCAGTTGTCACTCAATCGAGCGACTTCACGGATGCGATCACAGTCGTTCTTGGCAAAGACCTGAAGTAACTCAGGCCTCTGCCACGAGCATCCGTGGTGAAAATCGGTCAAAACAGGCTTTATCACGCTTAGATAACAAAGCAACATTGGGCATATTGCCCATTTATAAGTGACCCTTATGTCGCTAGTGTTGAAAATAGTCGTAGCAGTACACACGGCGCTAGCTTCATGCTGTGCGACTCGATGCCCGGAATTGCCGGCATCGCGAAACACAGCAACAGGAGTAACAATGGCAACTGGAACCGTAAAGTGGTTCAACTCTGAGAAGGGCTTCGGCTTCATCACTGAAGACGGCGGCAGCGACGTATTCGTCCACTTCTCAGCCATCCAAACCGATGGCTACAAGGAGCTCAAGGAAAACCAGCGCGTTCAGTTCGACGTCAAAGACGGCGACAAGGGCAAGCAGGCCGACAACGTGACTCTTCTCTAGTCACTAAAGTCATCCCCGGGATCCCGCTTCGGCGGGATTTCGGCATTTAAGGCCTATTTACAGGCCGGGATGGGGCATTTGCACTCTCGGGGTTCGAGTGCCAAAATGGGTTAGCACTCCAATTCAGAGAGTGCCAATGTACCTACAAGGAGAAATCCCAAATGGCAAAAATCATCGCATTTGACGAGGAAGCCCGTCGCGGTCTCGAGCGCGGACTGAACATCCTTGCTGACACCGTCAAGGTCACCCTTGGCCCTCGCGGACGCAACGTCGTTCTCGAGAAGAAGTGGGGCGCCCCGACCATCACCAACGATGGTGTTTCGATCGCCAAGGAAATCGAACTCGAAGACCCGTTTGAGCGCATCGGCGCCGAGCTGGTTAAGGAAGTCGCCAAGAAGACTGACGACGTCGCCGGTGACGGAACCACCACCGCAACCGTTTTGGCTCAGGCCCTGGTTCGCGAAGGTCTGCGCAACGTTGCAGCCGGCGCCGACCCGATTTCGCTCAAGCGCGGAATCGACAAGGCCGTTGCAGCCGTAATCGAAGAGCTGCACGCAATCGCAAAGCCAATTGCATCGAAGGAGCAGATTGCTTCGACCGCATCGATCTCGGCAGCTGACTCACACATCGGTAACCTCATCGCTGAGGCAATCGACAAGGTTGGCAAAGAGGGCGTTGTAACCGTCGAAGAGTCGAACACCTTCGACATCTCGCTCGAGCTCACCGAAGGCATGCGCTTTGACAAGGGTTACGTCTCGGCATACATGGTGACCGACCCTGAGCGCCAAGAGGCAGTTCTCGAAGACGCTTACATCTTGATCACCAACTCGAAGGTCTCGAACATGAAAGACCTTCTGCCAGTTGTCGACAAGGTGATGCAGTCGGGCAAGCCATTGTTGATCATCGCCGAAGACATCGAAGGCGAAGCACTCGCAACTCTCTTGGTTAACAAGATCCGCGGAATCTTCAAGTCGGTAGCCGTCAAGGCTCCTGGCTTCGGCGACCGTCGCAAGGCCATGCTGCAGGACATCGCGATCTTGACCGGTGGTCAGGTAATTGCAGAAGAGGTTGGTCTCAAGCTTGAGAACGCAACCCTCGACCTGCTTGGCCGTGCCCGCAAGGTTGTTATCACCAAGGATGAGACCACCATCGTTGAGGGTGCTGGCACCCAGGCTGACATCACTGGCCGCGTCGAGCAGATCCGTCGCGAGATGGAGAAGAGCGACAGCGACTACGACCGCGAGAAGCTCCAGGAGCGCCTGGCAAAGCTTGCCGGCGGTGTAGCAGTGCTCAAGGCCGGAGCCGCAACCGAGGTTGAGCTCAAGGAGCGCAAGCACCGCATCGAAGACGCAGTTCGCAACGCGAAGGCTGCTGTCGAGGAAGGCATCGTTGCCGGTGGTGGAGTTGCTCTGCTTCAGGCAAGCAAGAACGCTTTCGAGAAGCTGACCCTCAAGGGCGACGAGGCAACCGGTGCGAACATCGTTCGCGTTGCAGTTGGTGCCCCGTTGAAGCAGATCGCAATCAACGCAGGTCTCGAGCCTGGCGTTGTAGCCGAGAAGGTTACCCACCTGCCAGTAGGTCACGGATTGAACGCCGCAACCGGCGAATACGTTGACATGATGGCCGAGGGCATCATCGACCCAGTGAAGGTGACTCGTTCTGCTCTGCAGAACGCAGCATCGATTGCTGGACTGTTCCTAACCACCGAAGCCGTAGTTGCTGACAAGCCTGAGCCTGCTCACGCACCAGCACCTGCTGCTGGCGGAGGCATGGACTTCTAAACATTTCAGTTGCAGAAATGCGCAATGCGGGTGGTCTTCGGACCACCCGCATTGTTTTAACTTCTAGCCGGCGACAAACAACCTGAGGTTCGCCGCTTCAATCTCTTCGTATTGCGAGGCCGCAACAGTCAGGGCAGAGCCGAGTTCGCCGAGTTGGCGTTGCACCGCACTGGCGGTTGCACCCCAGCGCACTGCGAGCGATTGAAATTCGTTCGCCGCGATGCCGCGCCAGCTGTCGTTTAGTGAAACAAGCTGACTCTGCAGCGCGTTGATCTCACTGTTGATTTGTTGAATTGAGTTTTGAATTGCCGAATTGGCGGCATGCACCAGTTCGCTATCGACTTGAAATTGGGTCATGGCAAGAGTGTGCGCGATTGAGTGCGGCCACGGGCATCCGAGTTGAAATCTGTGGAGGGATTGCCTAAAGAGAGGCTTGTGGAAAGCCCCTGTGCCTAGAACCGAAGTACTAGAGCGGAAGCGTGAAGCGGAATGTGGCTCCGCCGCCTGGCGTCTCGATTGCGGCAATCTGGCCGCCGTGACGCTCAACGATGGTCTTCACGATTGAGAGGCCAATTCCGTTGCCGCCGGTCTCGCGGTTGCGCGAGTTGTCAGCGCGGAAGAAGCGCTCGAACACCTTCTCGCGAAGCGACTCGGGGATTCCCTCGCCGTGATCGCGCACTTCAACAATGACGTCGGTCGGGGTCTTGCCGAGAGCAATCTCGACCTGCCCGCCCGGCTTCGAGAAACGGGATGCGTTTGCCAACAAATTAGTGAGCACCTGCTTCATGCCGGCTGCTTCACACATCGCGTCGACGTGAGCGTTCTCGTCGAGCGGAGTTCCGGCGAGGTCGGTCAGCACAAACTTGCGGCCGCCATCTGCCACGCTGATGTCGCGCGCGGTGTTGCTCGCAATCTCAACCAGGTCGTGGTTGCCCTTCACGATCGGGGCGGCCTCATCCAAGCGGGCGAGGGCCAACAGGCTTTCGACGAGTTCAGACATTCGCTTGGCTTCGCTCTCGATGCGGTTCATGGCATCGTCGAGCTCGCTCTTCTTATCGAGCGCGCCGATGCGATAGAGCTCGGCGTAACCGCGAAGCGAGACCAGCGGGGTGCGCAGCTCGTGGCTGGCGTCTGCGACAAACTGACGCATGCGGCCCAGGGTCGCGTTGCGCGCAACCATCGCGTCGTCAATCGAGTCGAGCATTGTGTTCAGTGACGAGTTCAAACGGCCAATCTCGGTAACAGCACTGTGCTCGACCAATCGCTGCGATGTGTCACCGGCCGCGACCTTGGCGGCAGTGCGCTCAACCTCGCGCAGCGGGCGAAGCGCAGAGGTGATGGTTAGCCAAATCGCGATTGCGCTGAGCACGAGCAGCAGCAGGCCGAAACCTGTGCCGATGGTGGTGTAGCGAGTGATCAGGGCGACGTTTGCGCTGTCTGGCAGGGCTACGACGACCGAACCCGAGAGCGTGGTGAGCGGCAAGGCAACCATGCGCCACGTGCCGAGTGAGCTCGAGCCGTTCTTGCCTAGAACGTTGATCTCGAACGGAATGCCGCGAAGCGCCGCAACCTTGGCCGAGGTCAGTTTGCTGAGGTTTGGAACATCCGAGGTGCCGCTGGCGCTTGAGACTAGGCCGATCAGCAGCGTGCCGGCAGGGTCGAGGTATGCGATGTAGTAGTCGGAAGGCAGACGAGGCAAGGTCACGATGTGCGCGGCAAGGCGGGCCTCGAGCAGTGCCGGGTCTTCGTGGGCCAGGGCCACGGCCGTCTGGTTCAGCATCGAATCTGTGTTCTGCTGCAGGTATGTGCGCAGCAGCGAAATCGTGCCGACGCTCGAAACCGCGAGCAGGATGCCGATCAACGCGACGCTGAGGGTGGTCAATTTGGTGCGCAGTGAGATGCGGTCCCAAATGTGCCCAAAGCGTTGGTTGATAGTCATGTTTGAACTCTAGGCGAGGGCGAAGCGCGAAAGCCTATTTCTTGTGGCCCGGCACTACCAACTTGTAACCGACACCGCGCTTGGTTTGAATCAGCGGCTCGTCGGTTAGTGGGTCAAGCTTCTTGCGAATGTAAGACACGTATGACTCAACGATTCCCATTTCTCCGTTGAAGTCGTAGTGCCAAACGTGGTCGATGATCTTCTGCTTCGACAGAACCTGGTTTGGGTTCTCCATGAAGAAACGCATCAGTTCAAACTCAGTAGGTGAGAACTCGACAAGTTCGTCGTTCACAAATATGTCGTGGCCATCCTCGTCGAGGCGAAGCGGGCCAACCTCGATAACGCCGGTTGGGGCAGGCGAGGTTTCGGTTGCGAGCTTGTGGCCGACCAGCTTCTTTACTCGAGCGACGAGCACCTCGAGGCTAAATGGCTTCGTGACGTAATCGTCGCCACCGATGGTGAGGCCGGCAACTTCATCCGATGGAGAGTCTTTGGCGGTTAGAAAAAGAATTGGAATGTCGATGCCCTTGGCACGCAGTGCCTGGGTGACGCTGAAGCCGCTCATGTCAGGCAGCATCACGTCGAGAACGATGAGATCTGGCTGGGCTTCGGTTGCTACTTTGATGGCCTCGTTGCCGGTGCCAACTGCAGCTACGTTGTAGCCGCTGTGACGAAGGGTTTTGCCAACGACGTCGCGGATGTTTGGCTCGTCATCGACGACCAGTACCTTGATGTTTTCCATGGGCTCAGTTTCAGCATATTGGCTGGGTGAAGGCTGGGAGTGCCCTGCGTGAAAAGTAGGAAAACCTGGGCAGTCGGCAAGCGGGCTAATTCGAGGAGTGGGCGAGGGTTAAATCGCGAAGTCGTCGAGAATCGTGTAGGCGTAGCCCTGCTCTGCAAGGAAACGCTGGCGATTCTGGGCGAAGTCTTGGTCGACAGTGTCGCGGGCAATGAGCGTATAGAAGGCTGCGGCGCGGCCATCGGCCTTAGGGCGAAGCAGGCGGCCGAGGCGCTGGGCCTCTTCTTGGCGCGAACCGTAGGAGCCTGAGATCTGAATCGCCACGGATGCCTCTGGCAGGTCAACCGAGAAGTTGGCAACCTTGCTGACCACGAGCTTGGTGAGCTGCCCCGAGCGGAACTGCTCGAACAGGCGCTCGCGCTCGTCGACCGGGGTCTCGCCGGTGATCAGCGGAACCTGCAGGGCATCTGAGATTGCGTGCAGCTGGTCGAGGTATTGCCCGATGATCAGGGTTGGCTCGCCATCGTGCTTGGCAAGCAGTTTGCGGATGATCGGAATCTTGACTGGCGAGGTGGCGGCGATGCGGTAGCGGTCATCCTGGCTGGCCATCGCGTATTCGAAACGTTCCATCTCTTCGAGGTCGATGCGAATTTCGAAACACTCGGCAGGTGCGATGTAACCCTGCGCCTCAATTTCTTTCCAAGGTGCGTCGAAACGCTTCGGGCCGATCAGCGAGAACACATCGCCCTCTTTGCCGTCTTCGCGAACCAAAGTCGCGGTGAGGCCGAGGCGACGCTTTGCCTGAAGCTCTGCGGTCATCTTGAAAATCGGCGCAGGCAGCAAATGCACTTCGTCGTAAATGATCAGACCCCAGTCGTTTGCATTCAGCAAAGAAAGGTGTGCGTATTCGTTTTTGCGCTTGGTGGTGAGAATTTGATAGGTCGCGATTGTGACCGGCTTGATCTCTTTGACCGAGCCCGAGTATTCGCCGATTTCATCCTCGGTGAGGGTGGTGCGGCGCATCAGTTCTTTTTTCCATTGACGGGCACTCACTGTGTTCGTCACCAGGATGAGCGTGTTGGTCTTTGCGGTTGCCATCGCTGCCGCACCAACGATGGTCTTGCCTGCGCCACACGGAAGCACGACAACGCCCGAGCCGCCCTGCCAAAACTTTTCGACGGCTTGCTCTTGGTAGCCGCGGATTGCCCAGTCTTTGCCGCCGAGATCAATGGCGTGAGGAGTGCCTTCGGCGTAGCCGGCGAGGTCTTCGGCTGGCCATCCGAGTTTGAGCAGTTCTTGTTTGAGAGCACCGCGGGCCCAAGGCTGGATACGGAAGGCCAGCTCGCTGATGCGACCGTCGAGCAGTTCGGCAATCTTCTTGTGCTTGGTGGCCTCGACTAGAACCGGGTATTGGTCGCTGACCAGCTCGAGTTCGCCGGTTGCATCGCGGCGAATGACTAGGCGGCCGTAGCGGCCCATGGTCTCGGCAATGTCTTTGCGAATGGTGCTCGGCACGTCGAACTTGGCGTAGCGGTCGAGCACGCCGAGCACAAAGTCGGCGTCGTGGCCGGCCGCGCGGGCGTTCCAGAGGCCCAGGCGAGTGATTCGGTAGGTGTGAATGTGCTCGGGGGCACGCTCTAGCTCGGCGAAAATCGCGAGTTCGTGGCGGGCATCTGCCGCCTGCGGGTGGTCGACCTCAAGCAGCGCAGTCTTGTCGCTCTGCACAATCAGTGGTCCGCCGGTCATCCTTCTAGCCTATTGCCGAGGGCGACACCGGTGCGCGCCGCGTGCTATTCGAGAAGGGGCTGGGGCGCATCCAAGTTGGAAAGGTGCACCCGAGTTAGAGAAGTTCGATGGAGACGATCGAGCTGATCGGCAGCGTTCGCTCGACATCGGCCTTGCGGTCTTTCGCGCGAAGTCGACCGTTCGCTAGGCCCACCGGCTCGACCAGGTAGGCCACCTGCTTGCCTGAGCCTAGGTCGAGCACCACCGAAATCTTCGACTTGAGTTTGATAGCGAGCTGCAGCTGGCGAAGCACATCGTCATCGTCTGGCTCGCTGCCGATTTTGTTGTCGGCTTCACGGATGCGCGCGATGTCGGCAGCAATTCGCGAGCTGTCGTCGGCCGTCTGCTGCGGGGTAGCGATGCTCTTCGGCGAAATCACCTTGCCCTTTGCGTCGATGCGCACGGCTGCAAAGCCGGCCTCGCGAAGTGAGTAGTAAATGACATCAGGGTCGAAGCGGCTGACCAGCTCGCCATGCTCGTTGAAGTGCAGCGAGAGTGGCTTCAGTTTGACGTCGTTGTAAAGCTGAGTCAGGGTGACCTTGTCTTCGCTCACCACAATCGAAACCCCGCGCGCGATGTCGCCCTGAACCGCGATCTTGCCAAACTTTCGCTCGGCATCGTTCAGCAAATATTCGACCGGCTGAGGCAGCGCCTTGCCCGACATCTCTTCTAACAATTCACGGATGCGCGACATAGGCATTCCGCATTCGAGACCGTTCGACACCGAAAGTGGCGAAAGGCGATAGCTAGAGGCAAGGCCGATCTTCTCGGTTTCGGCGAAAGTGCGCAGTTCGACCTCGACCTCGGTGGGCAGTGGGTTCGGGGCGATAAGAGATAGGTCTGCCTGCACGATCAAGCGCTTGTCGGTTTGCGGAAGGCCAGCAGCCATCTGGCTCGCAGCCTTGTCGACGCCCGCCTCGATGAGGGTTTCGAACCAGGTGATGGCAGCCATTTCGCTGGTTAGGCCGATTGCTTCGGCGATGTTGACTACGCGTTCGATGTGAGCCTCGGTCTCGGCCGCCTGCTGCCAATAGACATAGTGGAAGCGTTGATAGAACATTTCACCGGCCGGCATTTGCAGCATTCCGCTGTCGAAGGGGCCGCCGGCTTCGAATCGATTGAAAAGTGCCTTTGGGTTTGCGGTTTGAATCCAGGTTTCGGCGAGCAGCGCCCAGCGCTTACTGTCGGTTGCGGTTAGCCAAAGCTGCGCATTTGGTCCAAGCTGCCAGCGCGAGTTTTCGATGGTTGCAACCTGCGACCAAAGCGTAAGTTCGAATACCTGCTTGGCATAGGCAACATCCTTGCCAAGGTGAGAAGCCAGGCGCTTCACCTCTGGCAACCCAATCGAGCGCTTGCCCACCTCGCGAATGAAGCGCTGTTCAAGATCGAGCACGACTTCGGTGATTGCTTGGATGATCTCAAAGATGTGCATCCTGGCATCGCGGTCGATGTCTTCGATTGGTCGCGCGCTCTGTTCGATGTGTGCGTTTTCGGGGCGAGTCACCGGCATCTCGCGGCTGACCTTTTCGACGGTTTCGAAAAGCAGCCCGGTCTCTGGGTCGAGCAACAACAGCTCAGCCAATTCGGGCTGGGTCTTGTGGTTGATGATCGGCTTTCTGTCGTGGCCGTTCCAGAGAGTTGAGAGTGCCGCAATCGGCAAGGTGGCAAGTGCCAGGCGAATCGACTTTTCGCTTGCAAGCCCTTCGGCATAGTCGAAGAAGTCGCGCAGGTTGGTGGTGTTTACGCCGCGAAGTTTGGCGAGCGTGATTAGTTGCTGGTCGGTGAGCTTTCGCAGCACCGCGGCCATGCGCAACTGGTCGGACAACTAGTTCCTATCGATGCTGGCGATTTACTTTTGAGCGGCGGCGGATGCTGGCCAGCAGCAGGCCGATGATCAAGAGGAAACCGATAGGAAGGCCGATAAGCGGGATCTGGAACATGACGACCCATGGCTTCACATTGATGAGCTGAAGCAGCAGGGATGCGAGCATGTCGATCAGTGAGAAGCCCACGACGCCGGCTGCCATGAATGCGAGGGTGGTCTCGGCTCGCGAGACCTTTGGTTCAGAATTGGCCATCTTTCAAGACTACAAGCGCAAGCAAGCCCTAGGAATGGTCGGTGGCTTTGGCTAAACTTTTGAGGTTAGAAAGAGGTGGCAGATGCCAACCGGCAAGGTCAAGTTTTACGACGAAGACAAGGGCTTCGGCTTCATCGCATCAGATGAGGGCGCTGAGGTATTCCTGCACGCTTCGGCTCTGCCAGCAGGCACCACCTCGGTCAAGCCAGGCACTCGCGTCGACTTCAGTATCGTCGATGGCAAGCGCGGCGCGCAGGCCATGAGCGTGCGCATCCTAGAAGCCCCAATCAGCCTGGCTCAGCGTTCGCGCAAGCCTGCCGACGAAATGTCGATCATCGTAGAAGACCTGATTCGTCTGCTCGATGGCATCGGCAGCGGCCTTAAGCGCGGAAAGCATCCTGAGCCAGCCCCGGCCAAGAAGATTGCCACCTTGTTGCGCAAGCTTGCCGACGAGCTCGATGCCTAAGCCAACCGCAGAACAACTTCACGATCGCGCCCGCCAGGCCGCGATCGAAACTGCACCTATTGCTGGTGTCGGCGACTTCATCGGTTTCGTAGACGAAGCCGAAGACGTCATCACCATGAAATTTGCTTCACGCCAAAAGGGCTACATCGGCTGGCAGTGGCACGTAACCATGTTTGTCAGCGACGACGACGTTAGCGTTAGCGAAGTAAACCTTCTTCCTGGCGAAACTTCACTGCTTGCACCCGACTGGGTTCCATGGGCTGATCGCCTTGCCGACTGGAAGGCCCTTCAGGCCGAGCTCGAAGCTCAGGCCGCAGCAGAGGTTGCCGAAGGCGAAGACGAAGACCCAGACGAAGATGACAGCGATGACATCGACGAAGTAGAAGATTCAATTGACGACGAAGATTCGTCAGAAGATTCGAACGACGAAGATGCGAGTGAAGAGCCTGCTGCTGAATCAGCAGCTAGCGAAGAATCAGCGGTCGCGCTCGAAGAACAGAGCGACGAGTCCGAGACCGATTCCGATGATGCAGGTCAGCGGCCACCACGTTTCCTTCGACGCCGTCTGGGCAGGCTCAACAAAAAGAAGAAATAGCAGGCCGGCAATCCAGCCGATCAGTCCAACGATGATCGCAGCGCGGATGTTGACCCTAGGCGCTTCAGGCGCAGGCTTGCGATCTTCGGTGTTCAGAAATAGCGGCATGGCTCGTTAGCCCAGCTGCGAAACTACAAAGTCGATGGCCGCGGTCAGCTTCTGCACGTCGCCAAGTTCGGTGGCGGTGAAGGTCGCGATGCGCAGCTGGTTGCGGCCGAGCTTGCGGTAAGGGTCGGTGTCGACGATTCCGTTTGCACGAAGCACCTTTGCCACAGCGGCTGCGTCAACCGACTCATCGAAATCGATGGTGCAAACCACCTGCGAGCGGTGCTCTGGGTTGGCAACAAACGGGGTCGCGAAACTGCTTGCCTCTGCCCAGTCATAAATGTGCCTTGACGAGGCCTTAGTGCGCGAATCTGCCCAGGCGAGACCGCCGTTCGCGTTCATCCAGTCGGTCTGCTCTGCCATCAAGAACAAGGTGGCAAGGCCTGGATGTTCATCCTGGTTGGGCTGGTCGGTGCAATTTCGGCGTTCCTGATCAACAACGCCT
>CAITNA010000048.1 GCA_903893675.1 uncultured Micrococcales bacterium | reverse complement strand
GATGGCCTTAGCCAGCATGCGCAGTTCGCCCGGCATCTCTGATCCGAACGCTGCATTGTCGGGCAGCACGGCAGAGCTTTCACGCTTGAGTTCGTCTAGTTTGTTCGAGCCAAGCAAGGTCGAGCGTGGCTTCAGGTTCGGCCAGATGCCCTCTTGCATGTGAGCGATGGCGACAACCTTGAACTGACGACCAATCAGACCCGATGGAGTCACCAGCGATACACGGTGTTGCAGGTTCGCTCCGACCCCGACAGAGTCCTCAGGTAGTTTGAGATCGAGCTGGCCGCGGACGAACTCGCTGGCTGAACCCTGCGGGTTGCGCTCCACGTAACGCGCAGCCGCTGCAAAGAGTGCGACCACGGAATCGAGGTTGCGTGCAACCTGAAGCGCAACTTCGTCGACCTCAAGGGAACGCTTTGGCCACTGCTTGCTCATCGTGGTCTTTGAGTAGAGGTGCCAAAGCAGGTCTTGGATGGTGTTTGTCTCGACCCTATTCATGTCGCGGAGTTCGAAGAACAACTGAATGAATGCGTGAGCCTGTTGACCTACCGCGGCGGTAAGCGTTGCGGCTGAACCTGGCGATTCAAAAAGCTCCGCAAGCAAAACCTTGCTGTTTTTGACCCCGCCGTTTTCAATTTCTTCAGCACGAAGCACGCGACGCAGGCGACGCAACGAGATTTCGTCGAAGCCGGCGAACGGCGAAAGAAGAAGTGAACGTGCTGTCTCGTAATCGATTTCGGCTTCGTTTAGTGCAGCCTGAAGTACGCGAAGGAATTGCCCCGCTCCAAATTCGTTCTTGAGAGCCGACTTGGAGCCAAGCACGCGAACAGGCACGGATTCAGCTGCGAGAGCATTTTCGAGTTCAGTGAGTTCTTGGGTCGATCGGGCAACAACAGCCATGTCTCGCCACTCAACACCTTTTTCGAGGTGTTCTTTGCGCAACTGATAGGCAAGCCATGAGTGCTCATCGCCCTGAAGGGCAAAGGTCACAGCCGTTATGGCCGATTCGGCATCGCCCTCAGCCGAAGGCGATTCAGGGGCAGAACTCGAGGCAGTGCCTGGAGCGCGCTGGGTGCCGCCTAAGGCTGTGCCTAGGCGCGAGGTCACGCGAGTTAGTGCCGTGCGAATGGCCGGGGCGTGAGTGACGTGCTCAGGGTGAATTGTGATTTGACGGGCTTCTTTGGATGCGGCCTTAGCCAGTCGCACGACAAGGCGTGTCATGGCTTCGGGGTCAGCACTTCGGAAGGCAAGAGTTGCAACATCTGGGTCACCAAAAAGCACGACAGAAGCACCGAGCTCGCTAAGCGCTGCGATGAACTCACTTGCTGCGGGGGTCAACTCTTGTGCGTCATCTACGAGAATGCCCTTGATTGCACCGAGATCGGCAGGAACATCGCCTTGACGAATCAAGGCGGTTGCAGACACCAATAGCGAAGCCTGATCGAAGCGGTGAGTGTTGTAGGACTGCGAAAGTTCGCCGAGGTACTCGGTATAAATCATTGCCCCGAGTTTCCACTGTGGCATAGCGTGCTGAGTCGCTAGCGATTCGAGTTCAGCAGGGCTAACCGAGTGCTCAATCGCGACTGAAAGCAGTTCACGCAATTCGGCGCGGAAGCCAGAGAGCTTGAGCGTGTTCGCCTTGATGCCTTCAGGAAGCCTGCTAACTCGATCTTTATTTTCGACAAAATCATCGAGCAACTCTTCGAGCATGGCGTCCTGCTCAGAGCCCGAGATGAGTTCGGGCAACTTCGACTTGGTCATCAGTGCTTGGTGGCGCAGAATCGCGAACGCGAGCGAAGGAATGGTTCTGGCCATAGGGCCGTTGCTGGCACCCTGGTAT
>CAITNA010000047.1 GCA_903893675.1 uncultured Micrococcales bacterium | reverse complement strand
TGCCTTCCCTGACTCGCACCCGCAGAACCTTGGCATGCCGGGCATGCACGGCACTGTTCCTGCGGTTACCGCGCTGCAGAAGGCCGATTTGCTCATCACCCTTGGCGCACGTTTCGACGACCGCGTCACCGGCGATGCCAAGAGCTTCGCGCCTTTTGCCAAGGTGATTCACGTCGACATCGACCCAGCCGAAATCGGCAAGATTCGCTTCGCCGATGTGCCAATCGTTGGCGATGCAAAAGAGGTCATCACTGAGCTCAACGCCGAGATCGCCGCATCGCAAAAGAAGAAGCCAGAACTCGAAGAGTGGTGGAAGTTCGTCAACGGACTCAAAGAGCGTTACCCGCTTGGCTACACCCACGAAGAAGACGGCAAGCTCGCACCGCAGAAGGTCATTCAGCGCATCGGTGAACTCAGTGGCCCTGAGGCAATCTATGCAGCCGGCGTTGGCCAGCACCAAATGTGGAGCGCACAGTTCATCAAGTACGACCGACCAAACTCGTGGCTCAACTCGGGCGGCGCCGGAACCATGGGCTACTCGGTTCCTGCTGCGATGGGTGCAAAGGTCGGTCAGCCAGATCGCTTGGTATGGGCCATCGACGGCGACGGTTGCTTCCAGATGACCAACCAAGAGTTGGCAACCTGCACGATCAACAACATTCCGATCAAGGTTGCAATCATCAACAACTCATCGCTCGGCATGGTTCGTCAGTGGCAGACGCTGTTCTATGACAAGCGCTACTCGAACACCGACCTCAACACCGGAACCGACACCATCATGGTTCCCGACTTCTTGAAGTTGGCTGAGGCATACGGCTGCTTGGCCATCCGTGTAGAAAAAGAAGAAGATATCGACGCGGCAATCAAGTTGGCAATCGAAACCAACGACCGCCCAGTTGTGATCGACTTCATCGTCAGCCGCGACTCGATGGTTTGGCCGATGGTCTCTGCTGGCGTCTCGAACGACGAGGTCAAATACGCGCGCGACGCGGCCCCAGTATGGGACGGTGAGGAGTAAGAATGTCGACTCACGTTCTTTCATTGCTGGTTGAAGACAAGCCGGGTCTGCTGACTCGCGTGGCCGGGCTGTTTGCTCGCCGCGGATTCAACATCGAAAGCCTTGCCGTAGGAACCAGCGAAATCGAGGGCCTCAGCCGCATCACCGTTGTGGTGAGCGTCGAGGGAGCCCCGCTCGAGCAGGTCACCAAGCAGCTGAACAAGCTCATCAACGTGATCAAGATCGTTGAACTTGAGCCAGACCAGGCCGTTCAGCGCGACCACATGCTGATCAAGGTGAAGACCGATGCGTCTACCCGTGGCCAGGTGCTCGAGGCAGTAACGTTGTTCCGAGCGCGCGTTATCGACGTTGTGAGCGACGCTGTAATCATCGAGGTCACCGGCGACACATCGAAGTGTCAGGCCCTAATCAAGGTGCTCGAACCTTTCGGAATCAAAGAACTCGTGCAGTCGGGAGTTCTGGCTATGGGCCGCGGCTCGAAGTCGATCACCGAAAAAGTCGGCAAGTAGCACACCCGTTTTATCAAACGCAACAACACGCAACACCGAGAAGAAAGAAGAACATGGCTGAGATCTTTTATGACAAGGATGCAGACCTTTCGATCATTCAGGGCCGCAAGGTAGCCATCATTGGTTACGGCTCGCAGGGTCACGCTCACGCGTTGAACCTCAAGGACAGCGGCGTTGACGTTGTCGTTGGTCTGCAGCCTGGCTCGAAGTCGAAGGCAGCAGCCGAGGAGCAGGGCCTGAAGGTTCTAACTCCTGCTGAGGCATCCGAGTGGGCAAACGTCATCATGATTCTTACCCCAGACCCAATTCAGCGTCACGTCTATGCAAACGACATTGAGAAGAACCTCAATGCGGGCGACGCACTTGTCTTCGGTCACGGTTTCTCGATTCGCTACGGCTTGATCAAGCCGCCAACCGACGTTGACGTGTTCCTCGTTGCACCAAAGGGCCCAGGTCACTTGGTTCGTCGCGAATACCAGGCGGGCAAGGGTGTTCCAAACCTCATCGCTGTCGAGCAAGACGCAACCGGCAACGCATTCGACCTGGCGCTTAGCTACTCGAAGGCAATCGGCGGAACCCGTGCGGGAACCATCAAGACCACTTTCACCGAAGAGACCGAGACCGACTTGTTCGGTGAGCAGGCTGTTCTCTGTGGTGGCGCATCACAGTTGATTCAGTATGGTTTCGAGACCCTAACCGAGGCTGGCTACCAGCCTGTGGTTGCCTACTTCGAGGTTCTACACGAGCTAAAGCTCATCGTTGACCTTATGTATGAGGGTGGAATCGCGAAGCAGCGTTGGTCAGTTTCGACCACCGCCGAGTATGGCGACTACGTCTCAGGCCCACGCGTCATTGGCCCAGAGGTCAAGGAGCACATGCGCGATGTTCTAACCGACATTCAAGATGGCACCTTCGCGCGTCGCTTCATTGCAGACCAGGATGCCGGTGCACCAGAGTTCTTGGCGCTGCGCGCAAAGGGCGAGGCTCACCCAATCGAGAAGGTTGGCCGCGAACTTCGCAAGCTCTTCTCATGGTTGCGCAAGGCTGAGAACGAGAGCGACTTCGTCGAAGGATCAGCCGGACGCTAGAGATTTAAGAGAAAGACCCCGTCAGAAATGGCGGGGTCTTTTTTGTCGGCCAAGGGCCCTCAAAAATCAGCATTTGAAGAAAACAGGGTTGCCCCGGCAGACGTAGTCAAATGTCGGGCCAAAACTCGCACTAAATATCACGTCCCGATTTCATCCAAGATTCTGATCAGGGGGTGCAAACGAGGTCAATCATTTCAGCTTGGGTTGTGTCGTCTACGTCGGGATTGTCATATCCGTCAATTTCCAGAATTTCGGGGCTGCCTGAAGTGACTCCGTAGATTGTCGCGTAAGCCTGCCCTATTGATGTTCCATCATTAGTGAGGTCCAACGTAGCGTCAATCGAACTACAGTCGTATTGGGAAACTATTTGGTACACCCAGCAATAGCCAGAGCCTTCGTTAAGGCAGGATTCTGCAGTGTAATTGTCGTCCGATGCGATTGTGCTGTTCACGGAAAAGGCAGTGTATCCATAAGGCATCCAGTCGCTTACTGCCCCAGTGTCTAGCGAACCAGCATCGGTTGAGTAATCGGTCGAATCGCTTGAATAATCCGTACTTGTGTCGTCGTAGCTCGAGTCCGCATAGCTACTTGAATTGCCGGCTGACATTGCGCTTGCTCCCAAAGCCCCAACCCCAACCAGAGCTACCACTAGAAGCACCCACATGCCACCGCCAGGTCCTTTTTTAGCAGGTGCTCCACCCAGTGCAGCGGATGCCTCTTCAGACTGAAGATCCCCAAGTGAACCGAAACCCCTTGAGCATCTTGGGCAAGCTCCCAGCATGTAAGTCGCGTAATACATCCCGCAGCGACTGCATTTTAGAGATGACATCGTTTACCCCTCGTCCGTTAGAGCAGCGGCAATCGAGCCGCGCATGAAGACAGAATCTTGGCCAAGGCCATGGCTATCGATGTGCTTGATCCACGTCTTGCTTAGTTTGTCGCGGTTAGATTCGGCAGCCGCGAGATCTGGTCCTTCAAAGTGCCCAACCGACATGGAAGATTCCCTTGATACTCCGGTGTATTCAACCCATTCGACTGGCACCTGGTGAATGTTTCCATCATTACCCCTGACCGGTACATAGTCGATCAAAGTGCGACCACGGTAACCAAAGCCAGTAACTGTAACGTTAGAAATCTCCCCAGGCTTTCTACTCGGAGTCACGCGCAAAAGATTGTGGGTGATTGATTCTGGGTGTGCGAATCTTTGGTGTCCGATGTAATTAGCGATGGCCTCGTGTTCCCACCAGCAGCTGAAATTGTCGCTTGGTGTAGTTTTGCGCATTTTTTCGTGTCTACGCGCGCGGTACTCAGGAATTAGCATTAGCGGTGCTAGCGCAAAGTAGATGTATCTGAAATAACTTGTGTGGAAATCTTGAAAGAACTTTCTAGCGTGATCGATAGATAGAGAGACGAAATTTCTTGGGTCAGAGTTCAAATCAATGTTTGCAAGGTGCTCTGAGTCGATAATGTTCATCATTCCGAACTTGGTGAATCTGAAGTCATCACCAAAACCGACTGTCTTGTCATTTAGCAGGTTGACCATTTGCTGCTGAGCAAGGGGAGTAAATAAGACTCGAAATTCGACTTCGTTATCACGGTCTACGGCATTGAAAAGTGCTTCGAACTCCCGATTGGCCATAACTGTCAGATTGCTATTGCCTTTGTTAACTGCCTTGCGGGCTTTGCTCTCAACTTTCTTCACAGCTCTGCCCTTTCGCCAATTGTTGAATGACCCGTCTTCCAGGCCTGACAATTTTGAAGGGGCG
>CAITNA010000046.1 GCA_903893675.1 uncultured Micrococcales bacterium | reverse complement strand
GGTTGGCACTCAGAACGCGCAAGGCGAAAAGTATTTGACCGACGTCGCCAAGATTTTGGTCGACGAAGGCAAGACCGTTCAGGCGCTTGCCGTTGAAGATAATTGGTTGGTTGCCGGCATCAACGACCGCCAGCAGCTCGGCGAGGTCGCTGCAGAGCTCAACGCCCGCATCTGCGAATACTGGCAGTTCGAAGGCGTAACGATTCTCGACCCTGCAACCACCTGGATCGACATCACGGTTCAGGTCGGTGCAGACACCACGATTTTGCCTGGCACCTACCTCCAAGGCCACACCAAGATTGGCGCGGGTTCAAACATCGGGCCAGAGGTGGTCATGGTCGACACCGAGGTTGGGGCAGGCGCATCCGTGGTGAAGGCGCACGTGACCGGCTCGCGCATTGGCGATGGCGCCAGCGTTGGCCCGTTTGCCTACCTGCGACCAGGCACAGACCTCGGCGCAGATGGCAAGATCGGCACCTTCGTCGAGACCAAGAACGCCAAGATCGGCGCAGGAACCAAGGTTCCACACCTTACTTATGTCGGCGATGCCGAGGTCGGCGAGCACAGCAACATCGGCGCTGGCACCATTTTCGCGAACTACGACGGCGTCAACAAGCACTCGAGCAAGATCGGTTCGCACGTGAAAACCGGTGCGCATAACGTGTTCGTTGCACCGATTACCATTGGCGATGGAGCCTATACGGCTGCCGGTTCTGTGATTCGACGCGATGTCGAGCCAGGAGCTCTAGGCATCAGTGTTGCTCCGCAAAAGAACTTGGTTGACTGGGTGCTGCAAAAGCGCGCCGGCAGCAAGAGTGCAGAAGCGGCCCAAAAGGCCAAGGAATAGAAAGCGGTATCGCGTGAGCATCCTGGCCAGCAATCAGAAGCGCATGGTGATCGTTAGCGGTCGCGCTCACACCACGCTCGCCGCCGAAGTCGCCGAGCTGCTGAACACCACCGTTCTGCCAACCACCGCCTATGACTTTGCAAACGGCGAAACTTTCGTGCGCTACGAAGAGAGCGTTCGCGGTGTCGATGCTTTCGTAATTCAGTCGCACGCCGCCGGCATCAACAACTGGGTCATGGAGCAGTTGCTCATGTGCGACGCACTCAAGCGCGCATCTGCAAAGCGCATCACCGTTGTTGCACCGTTCTTTCCTTACGCACGTCAAGACAAGAAGCACAAAGGTCGCGAGCCGATCTCTGCTCGCCTGATGACCGACCTTTTCAAGGCCGCCGGTGCCGACCGCCTAATGAGCGTCGATCTTCACACTCCGCAGATTCAGGGTTTCTTCGACGGCCCGGTTGACCACCTTTGGGCTCTGCCGCTGCTTGCCGACTACATCGGTGGCAAATACGCCACGGATGAACTAACCGTCGTTTCGCCAGATTCTGGCCGTGTTCGCGTGGCTGACATCTGGGCAGAGCGTCTCGGCACTCCGCTTGCGATCATCCACAAGCGTCGCGACCCAGACAAGCCAAACCAGGTTGAGGCACACGAGCTCGTCGGTGACGTTGCTGGTCGAACCTGCATCCTGGTTGACGACATGATCGACACCGGTGGCACCATCGTGGCTGCCGCCAAGGCCCTGAAGGCCAACGGGGCAAAGCGCGTAATCGTTGCCGCGACCCACGCGGTGTTCTCGAACCCAGCTGTTGAGCGCCTTTCGAGCGGTGCCGTCGACGAGGTCGTTGTGACCAACACCTTGCCGATCACCCCCGAGAAGGAGTTCGCGCAGCTGACCGTGCTTTCGATTGCTCCGCTTATTGCCGAGGCAATTCGTGCGGTGTTCGACGACGACTCGGTCGCCAAACTGTTCCCAGGCCACGCCTAAACCGTGACTCAAAGTGCCAACTAAGCGTCATCACGTTGGCCTCTTCGGGGC
>CAITNA010000045.1 GCA_903893675.1 uncultured Micrococcales bacterium | reverse complement strand
GAACCCAGTGTTCGCCGCGAAGCTGATCTACAAGCAGATGGCCAGCCTGCTCGACTGACTTTATTTTGGTGGTGGCGTCGGTTGACGCGGATACCTTCAAAGAATCACTTCATTCGGTAGGCTTTGTGTCTCAATCGAGTGCCAATCAATCGCTCCTTACGTGATAATGTGTTCCCCGTAAGAATCTGGGGGAATCAGTTTGAAAAAATCCATAAAAGTTTCAATTTCATCGGCAATTTTGGTGGGTTTGCTTCTGCAAGCAGAGACTGCATTTGCGACTGATTACAGCAACCCCTGCTTGGACACAGGCTTTTCCTGTGGCTTGTTCAACTACCAAGGCGCTGAGGGCGATTACACCTACGGGCCGGGCACGAACGGGCATAACTGCACGACATACATAGCGTGGCTTTTTTGGAACACTCTGCCAGTCACCAAAACTGATGCAAGATTCACAAAGCTCAACGGGCTTGGTGATGCTTCACAGTGGGCCACAAGAGCTGCGAGTTTTGGCTTCCCGGTGTCCAAGACAGCGACTGCTAACTCCGTTGCTCAGTGGAACTATGGCCATGTCGCATTCGTTGAGTCAGTCACTTTGACAAACGGTTCAGTCTCATCGATTGTGGTGAGCGAAGACAACATTTATGTTGGCACTGACCCAACCGTTAGATACTCTCAAAGGCGCAGAATTTATAAAAGCTCCAGCTCAACATGGCCAGATAACTTCATTGATTTTGGCATCACAAACGGTGGTTCAGGCGGCGGCGGAAAGCCTCCGGTTATGCAGATCGTCACACCATCCGCGACCTCGACTAATTAGTGCATGTGGAGTAAATATTTTCTCGGAATGAGGGCGGCGTTACCATCCCTCGTCACGATGGTTGTTCTCGCCTGCACAGGTGAAGCGTTGCCGGTCATTGCAAGCCCTGAAGTCAAAAGTGTTCAGTTCCAAGACTCGCAGGCTTGGATGCACGTGCCAGCAAATTTGTCTTGGACGAGCGCGCAAATACGTGACGCGAAAATCATCGTGGCTGAAGAAAGTCACTACTTCGATGTCTTGATAACCACCTACCGCAAGGCTGGTGCAACAAGAATGACCGCTCAGAGCACGGAAATTCAAGATTCGAAGTTCGCCTCGACTTACCCCGAGTATGCAAACAAGTTCTCAGGCAAGCAATGGGTCGGTTTGAAAGCCAATGGCAAAGTCGCCGACGTTTCGAATGACACTCAACTTTCGAACCAGAAGATTCCGCCAATTACCGAGGTCGCTGACCTTTTCCAGCTAAACGCAGACAAATGCTCACTTTCTGGTTTCAACCTGTTTAACCCAGCAACGTGGTTTCAGAATCAATGCCAACTTGTGGTGCCGAGCCTCCGCGACGTGTTGAGGGTCAGCCTGATTGCAGACCTTCGCCAGCCGTTTGACTTTGCCGGAACCACGACCGACATCATTTCGACCATCCCAGCGATCAAATCCCCCTACGAAGTCCGTGGGAACCGCCTTTACTGCCAAGCGCAGATCAGCGCCTTGTGTTCGGCAGGTATTCAACTGGTTTCGCCACCAATCATGGGAACGGCCCTGAACATCAAAATTGGCCCAGGCAAGTGGGATTTCACACTCAAGGTAGATCGCGTTTCCGCTCAAGAATTTGCTTCGCACATAGCCCTAGACCCAAGGAAAGATCCTTTCAAAATGGACTTTCTTTCCTACTGGGGCAACGGCACCTGGTAATTCGTAATCCGCTCGCCCATTGCCTAGGATTAGCCTAGAAACGACAGCGAGGTCTTCCAATTGGCTATTTCCATCAAGGGTGTAACCAAGAAATTCGGCGAATTTACCGCCGTCGATGGCCTCAACCTCGAGATCAAATCGGGCGAATTTTTCTCAATGCTCGGCCCATCGGGATCGGGCAAAACCACCGTTCTGCGCATGATTGCCGGCTTCGAGCTGCCAACCGCCGGAACCATCAGCCTCAACGGCGAAGACGTCACCAACAAGGCACCGTTCGACCGTGATGTGAACACTGTGTTCCAGGACTACGCGCTGTTTCCGCACCTGAACGTCATCGACAACGTTGAATACGGCCTGAAGGTTCGCGGCGTTCACAAAGACGAGCGACGCAAGCGCGCGATGGAGGCGCTCGACAAGGTGCACCTCGCCGACTTTGCGCAGCGCAAGCCATCGCAGTTGTCGGGTGGTCAGCGTCAGCGCGTCGCCCTCGCCCGCGCAATCGTGGTCGAGCCAAAGATTCTGCTGCTTGATGAACCACTGGGTGCACTCGACCTCAAGCTGCGCGAAAAGATGCAGATCGAGCTCAAGCAGCTGCAGCGCGACCTTGGCATCACCTTCATCTTCGTGACCCACGACCAGGATGAAGCACTCACCCTCAGCGACCGCATTGCGATCTTCAACAACGGCAAGATCGAACAAATCGGCACGCCCGAAGAGCTGTATGAACAGCCGGCGACAGAGTTCGTCGCCCGCTTCGTTGGCACCGCAAACATCTTCGACGACGCGCAGTCGCAGCTACTCTTTGGCAAGGCCGGCACTCACCTGATTCGCCCGGAGCAAATCGAGATTGGCAAGGGCAAGCCGGCAACCGTTCTCGAATCGATTTACCTCGGTTCGAGCATCCGGTTCATTCTTGACTTGGATGGCCACCAGATCATCGCCGAGGTTTCGGCAAGCGATGACAACGCAAGGACTTACCGCCGCGGTGCGACGGTGAAGGTAAACATGAGCCCGACCGACTTGGTCGCACTCAACTCAAAGGAGAAATAAGTGAAGCTAAACAAAGCAAAGGTGCTTGCCGTTGCGGTAGCGCTGTCGCTGGCCCTGGCTGGTTGTTCAAGCGGCGGCTCGTCGACCACGGCAACCGCGCTGACCAAGCTTGGCGCAAACGAGAAGACCCTGACCCTGCTCGGCTGGCCAGGCTATGCCGAAGACGGCAGCAACGACCCGAAGGTCGACTGGGTTACCCCGTTTGAGCAGCAGACCGGCTGCCAGGTGACCTTCAAGTCATACGGCACCAGCGACGAGGCACTCAGCCTGTTCAAGACCGGCCAGTATGACGCCATCGCAGCATCGGGAGACGCAACCCTGCGCCTGATCGCGGGCAACTACGTTCAGCCACTGAACACCGACCTGATCCCTAGCTACAAGAACGTCTACTCGTTCTTGAAGGGCCGCGCCTGGAACACCGTTGATGGCAAGACCTACGGTGTGCCACACGGATACGGCGCCAACCTGTTGATGTATAACACCAGCGTGGTCAAGCCAGCCCCAACCTCGTGGAGCGTCGTGTTCGACGGAGCCAGCGCATACAAGGGCAAGGTCACCGCTTACGACTCACCTATCTACATCGCAGACGCAGCGCTCTTCCTGATGAAGCACAAGCCTGAGCTTGGCATCACCAACCCATACGCGCTCGACACCACTCAGCTCGCAGCGGCCGTTGACCTGCTCAAGGCACAGCGCGCGAACGTTGGCGAATACTGGAGCGACTACCTGAAGTCGATTCAGTCGTTCACCACTGGCAACAGCGTTGTCGGAACCACCTGGCAGGTAATCAAGAACTCGCTGCCCGCAAGCGCAAAGACCGAGGCGATTCTGCCTAGCGAAGGCGCAACCGGTTCGTCAGACTCTTGGATGGTCTCATCGACCGCCAAGGACCCAAACTGTGCATACGCGTGGTTGGACTACATCGACTCGCCTAAGGCGAACGCTGCAGCGACCGAATACTTTGGTGAAGCACCTGTAACCCAGGATGCCTGCCAGTATGCATCGGCAGACTTCTGCACCAGCTACCACGCTGGCGACGCAGCCTATGCTGCACAGATCTGGTACTGGACCACACCAATCAGCAAGTGCCTGGATGGCCGCACCAACGTCAAGTGCACCGATTACGCCGCCTGGACTAAAGCCTGGCAAGAGATCAAGGGCTAACCAAGAATGGCAAGAAGTACGACTGCGGGGGTGGCTGCGGCCTCCCCCGCACGTCGTGCTTCGACCTACCTCTATCAGCACGCGCGAGCTCGTCTTCGCCTGCTAATCGCCGCCCCTGTAACCTGGCTCGGCCTCGTCTACATCGCATCCTTGTTGATGCTTTTGGTGACGGCATTCTGGACTGTCGACGAATTCACCGGAGCCACCAAGGTGGCCTGGAATCTCGACAACATCACCTCGCTCTTCACCGACTCGCTCTATAGCGTGGTCACGGTTCGCACCATCGGCATCGCCCTGGCCGTAACCGTGATCGACGTGCTTCTGGCTTTACCTGTGGCGTTCTTCATGTCGAAGGTGGCTAGCCCGCGCGTTCGCAATCTGCTTGCCATCTCGGTGCTGCTGCCGCTCTGGGCCAGTTATCTGGTCAAGGCGTATGCCTGGCGCTCGGTGCTGAGCGACAAGGGTCTGCTGCACTGGCTGCTGGCTCCTCTTGGGCTTGCTAGCCCCGGCTATTCACTGCTGGGTGCATCGTTGACCCTTGGATACATGTGGCTGCCGTATGTGATCCTGCCGATTTACGCGGGCCTCGAAAAAGTGCCGAACAACATGCTCGAGGCTTCGAGCGACCTGGGCGCAAAGACTTTCACCACCGTTCGTCGCGTGGTCTTGCCACTGCTGCTGCCGAGCATCATCGCCGGCTCGATCTTCGCTTTCTCGCTGACTCTTGGCGACTACATAACCATCAACATCGTTGGTGGTGCATCGCAGATGCTCGGTAACTTGATCTACACAAATGTTGGAACCGCAAACAACCTACCGATGGCTGCAGCTCTCGCACTAATTCCAATTGGCATTATGTTCGTCTACCTCGGTGCAGTAAAACGCACCGGAGCGCTGGATAGCCTCTGATGCGCATTTCACGTTCGGCCGCACTCGTACTCGGCACAATCGCCAGCATCGTCATGGCGCTTATCTACACGCCACTTGTCATCGTGCTGATCAACTCGTTCAACAAGTCGATGAACATGGATTGGCCACCACCTGGCTTCACGCTCGAGTGGTGGACCAAGGCGTTCGGGTCAAACGGTTTGATGGCGGCACTCGGCACTTCCGCATTGGTCGCGCTATGCGCATCCTTGGTGGCTTTGGTTCTTGGCACATTGCTCGCACTCGCGCTGTCGCGCTACAAGTTCTTCGGTCGCGAGGCTGTGGGCCTGATGGTGATTTTGCCGATTGCGTTGCCTGGCATCGTCACCGGTCTTGCGCTCAACAACGCGTTTCGCACGGTGCTCGGCCTGCAGCTGAGCATGCTCACGGTGATCATCGCCCACGCCACCTTCTGCATCGTGACCGTCTATAACAACGTGATCGCTCGCCTATCGCGCACAAACCGCAACCTCGAGGATGCCTCTGCCGACCTTGGCGCCGGCGTGTTCACAACGTTCCGCCTGGTGACCTTTCCGCAGATTGGTTCAGCGCTGATTGCCGGTGGATTGCTGGCCTTCGCGCTCAGCTTCGACGAGATCATCGTGACGACCTTCACCGCCGGCGCTGGGGTTGAGACCCTTCCGATCTGGATTCTGAACAACATGTTCCGCCCGGGCAAGGCTCCCGTGGTCGATGTGGTTGCCGTGACTACCGTTTTGATTTCGGTTGTGCCGCTGTACTTCGCAAACCGATTAACTCGCGAAGAGCGCTAATCGCCTTTAGGCACCGAGCAGTTCGCCAATCGCTAGCTCGAATACCTCGTGATGTCTGTCGACATCGCCCTTGGTTGTGGTCGGACACATCAGCGCCATGTTGTGGAACGGAGTCAGCAGGATTCCGCGGTTGGCCAGGTAGAGGTGCAAGAAGTCTTCGAGCTCGGCGTCTGCCGACTCGTATGCGCTCGTGCCTGTGATCGGGTATGGCTTGGCGAATCGGTATTCGGCGCGGGTTCCCAGCTGGTTGATAGCCCAAGGCAGCTGGTATTTGTCGAACAGCGCATTCACGCCATCGGTGAAATAGGTGGCCAGGTCGATCATGCTCTCGAAGGCCTGCTCGGTCAGAACGTGCTCGAGGGTGGCGCGCATGGCCGCGACCGAAAGCGGATTGCCGGCGAGGGTGCCGCCGACTCCGCCCATGTCTACGAGGTCAAGGTCGGTGCGGGCAAGCACCTTGGCGGCGAACTCTTCGCTGAGGCCGTAGGTTCCGGTCGGAATGCCACCAGCGATGGCCTTGCCGATCACGAAAATGTCTGGCTCGAGGTTGTCGCGGCGAGTCATGCCGCCGTAGCCTGCCGAGAAGGTGTGGGTCTCGTCGATGATCAGCAGGGTGTCATATTTGCGAGTGAGTTCGCGCACACCGGCGAGATAGCCAGGCTCAGGCAGCACAATGCCGATGTTGGTCATCGCTGGCTCCATGAGCACTGCAGCAACGTCGCCGTGCCTGAGCTGACGCTCGAGACCCTCGAGGTCGTTGAACTCAGCAACTCGCGAAGTTTCGGTGACGTCAACCGGCGAGCCGACGTTACCTGGGCGACTCATGCCCTCGCCATCCGGGCCGACAACGATCAGCGCTTCATCGACCGAGCCGTGATAGCAGTATGAGTTGAACAAGATCTTTGGCTTGCCGGTGATGGCGCGAACAAGGCGAATTGCCCAGCGGTTGGCATCGGTCGCGGTCAGCGAGAAGCTCCACTTGGTCATGCCGAAGCGTTCGGTGAGATTCTTGGCAACCCACTGGGCATCTTCGGTTGGCAGCATCGTGGTCAGGCCACCGTGCTGCTTGATGCGACGCTCGATTGCATCGACTACAACCGGGTTCGAGTGACCCGCCATCGCGCCGGTGTCACCAAGTGCGAAGTCGATGTATTCATGACCGTCGACGTCCCAGATGCGGTTGCCGTGCGCGCGGTCGAAGTAGATCGGAAAGCCGCCTGCCTTCTTGTTCATCCAAGTCATGGGCACTCGGCCAAATAGATTGTCAGCTGCGTCGTATGCGGCTTTCGACTTTGGATTGCGTTCTGCGAATGCTGCCTGCTCGCGGGCGAATATTTCGGCGAGACGATTGCGGTCGATCATGAGTTGCTCCTGGTGGGTCCCCCGCCGTGGCGTCTTTGCCCGGCTACTGCCCGCATCCAGAGGATATTCGCCTCTATTTTCGCACGGCAAACACGCGGTGCGGTCGACTTGACATCGAAGTATTCGCGAATGTAATAATCGGGTTGCAGTAGGAAACGCCCGAGAGTGCTTTCTCGGACGCTCCACCGCTATTAGGGCTGAAGTATAAATAGCAACTGCAGCAACAACGGTATTAGTGATTGATTGGTGAGGATTGCCTGCAACCATTCGGTGCAGGCAACCCTCTCAACCACGGATCGAAGATCCATCACTATCACTCCCTTTCTCTTCCCTGGGGAAGCTAACGGCGACCAAGCTGTTGGCTCCCAGAGATTCAGCCTCGGGGTGATGTGATGACATTAGAAAACCCGGCTCTCGTTTTGAGAGTCGGGTTTCTTTTTGTTGAAAACTCGGTCGTTTTTCGACCTGTGGGCAACTAATGAATCTGCGCGCCAATCTGGCGAATGATCTCGGCACAAACCTCGAGGTTGGCAATCGAATCGGCGTGAGATTCGAATGGCGATTCGAGCAGTCCGTCATCCAAGAATTTGGCCATCGCGGTTGCCTGATAGCTCAGGCCCTCGTGGCCCTTGACCCCGGTCTCATCGCGCCAAACCTGAGTATGCGAGTTGAACTCGACCGCAGAAAGCTCGAGCTTCGAAGGCACGAAGAACTCAGGCCCGACAACCAACTTGCCACCGGTTCCACCTACGAAGCCGACGCTCGGAATCGCGGCGCGAGCCGAAACACGGATGTATGCCCGGCCGCCATCGGCATAAAGCAAGCGAACAGACACCTCTTCTTCGATGTCATCCGCGTTCAAAATCGCCTCAGCCGAAATCTCGGTCGGGTGGCCAAGGAATGTCTGCGCGAAACTGATCGGATAAATACCCATGTCGAACAGAGGGTCTCCGTGCCCCTTCTTCCACAGTCGCGGAATCTCGAGGTTCGCCTGACACATAGTGACGTCGACAATTTCGATGTCGCCGAGTGCGCCAGCCTCGACCAAGTCACGGATGATCGAATACTGCGGCAGGTAGCGGGTCCACATCGCTTCCATCGCCAAAACGCCCTGGGCTTTGGCTGCCGCGAAAATCTCGGCCGCCTCCGCTGGCACGAGAGCAATCGGCTTCTCAATTAGTACGTGCTTGCCGGCAGCGATGGCCATCAGCGCGTGGTCGCGGTGCTGGCTCGGCAGGGTTGGAATGTAGATGATGTCGATGTCTTCGCGAGCAAGCAGCGCTTCATAGCTGTCGTGAGCCTCGATCCCGAACTTCGCCGCAAACTCGGATGCCTTACCCGGCGTGCGCGAAGCCACAGCCACGATCTGCTGACCTGTGTGCTTTTGCACCGAGGCCACGAAGGTTTGGGCGATGCCTGCAGCCCCCATAACACCCCAACGGAACGAGGTAACTGAGGCTGGGTCGATGATCTCTGGTGCCGCAAAGGTCAGTGTCATGGCTTCAGCCTAAGGGCGAAAATGCGAAGCGCCCTCGGCAGGAATCGAACCTGCGACCAAGAGATTAGAAGGCTCTTGCTCTATCCACTGAGCTACGAGGGCATCGGTTCGAGTCTCGAACCTAGCCAAGTTTAAGGCTTAGCCCGAAACCCGCCTAGGAGTAAGCGACAATTGCAACATGTCTCAAAACGCGATCGCTCTGTTCATAGCCGTTTTCCTTGCCAGTGCCGTTGAGGCCGTCGAGGCGGTCACAGTCGTGCTCGCTGCAGGCACAGCCCGCGGCTTTCGCTCTGCGGGTCGAGGCACAATCGCTGCCCTCATCACGCTCGCGGCAATCGTGGCGATCGCAGGCCCGAGCATCTCGAGCCTTCCGATGGAAGCCCTGCGCCTAGTAATCGGTGCACTTCTGCTCGTGTTCGGTTTGCAGTGGCTTCGCAAGGCCATCCTTCGCTACAGCGGTTTCAAAGCGATGCACGATGAAGACCAAATCTTCCAGGATGAACTCGCCGCAGCCAGCGCATCCAAGAAGCAATCGCGCTTCGGAGTTGACGACTGGTATGCGTTCACCATGGCATACAAGGCAGTGCTGCTCGAGGGTCTCGAGGTTGCGTTCATCGTGGTGACCTTTGGCGCAATTCAACAGGCGGTCGACGTTGCCGCCTGGGGCGCACTCGCTGCGGTTGCTGCTGTGACCACCGCCGGTTTCGCAGCT
>CAITNA010000044.1 GCA_903893675.1 uncultured Micrococcales bacterium | reverse complement strand
CGCGAATCTGGTGCAGCTGGCTGAGGCCGAAGTTCTCGGCGCGATCGACAATCAAAGTATTGGCGTTCGGAATGTCGATTCCGGTTTCGATGATGGTGGTCGAAACCAGCACGTCGAACTTTTTCTGCCAAAAGTCGATGACCACCTGCTCGAGCTGGTGCTCGTTCATTTGCCCGTGGGCAACTGCGATTCGAGCTTCGGGCACGAGGGCGCGCAGGTCGCTTGCCGCCTTGTCGATGCTCTGCACGCGGTTGTGAACGAAGAACACCTGCCCCTCGCGAATCAGTTCGCGGCGAATGGCCGCAGCCACCTGCTTCTCGCTGTAGCCACCGACGTAGGTGAGAATCGGGTGGCGCTCTTCAGGCGGGGTGGCCAGGGTCGACATCTCACGGATGCCCGTGATCGCCATCTCGAGCGTGCGCGGAATTGGCGTGGCCGACATCGACAGCACGTCTACGTTCTGCTTCATCTCTTTGAGCAGTTCCTTGTGCTCAACACCGAAGCGCTGCTCTTCGTCGACGATCACAAGACCGAGGTTTCTGAACTTCACGTTCTTGCTCAACAGTCGGTGTGTGCCAACCACCATATCGATTGCACCGGTGGCGAGGCCGGCGAGGACATCCTTGGCTTCTTTATCGGTTTGAAAGCGACTGAGCGCGCGCACAGTCACCGGAAACCCGGCGAAGCGATCGTTGATGGTCTCGACGTGCTGACGAACCAGCAGCGTTGTCGGCACCAGCATTGCAACCTGCGTGCCGTCTTGAATCGCCTTGAAAGCAGCGCGGACGGCCACCTCGGTCTTGCCGTAACCAACGTCGCCGGCGAGCAGGCGATCCATCGGCACCTGCGACTCCATGTCGCGTTTGACCTCGTCGATGGTGGTGAGCTGGTCGGGGGTCTCGACGAACGCGAAGGCCTCTTCGAGTTCGCGCTGCCAAGGAGTGTCTGACCCGAAGGCGTGGCCCTTCGACTTCACGCGCGCCGAATAGAGCTTGACCAAGTCGATGGCAATCTTGCGAACGGCCTTGCGCGCGTTGGCCTTGGTGCGCGACCAATCGCCGCCGCCCATCTTGCTGAGCACGGGCGCCTCGCCTCCCACATAGCGGGTCAGGTAGTCGAGCTGGTCGGTCGGCACATACAAGGTGTCGCCAGGGTGACCCTTCTTGGATGGCGCGTATTCGATGAGCAGGTATTCGCGGGTCGAGCCGGCAACCCCCATGGTGCGGGTGACCAGCTCTTTGAAGCGGCCGATGCCGTGAACCTCGTGAACCACGTAGTCGCCAGACTTCAGGGTCAGCGGGTCGACCTGTGCGCCGCGCTTGGCCGCGAGCTTGCGCTGCTGCGGGGTGATATAGCTCGAGTTGCGGCCATAGAAATCGCTCTCGGTCAGCACTATCAGCTCGCTGCGCGGGGCCGCATAGCCCTTGCGAAGCGGCACCTGGGCGATCGTCGCCGGGATGCCCGCACCCTTCAACTGCTCACCGATGCGCTCTGCCGTGCCGTGACCTTCGGCCACCACGAAAATCTGTTGCCCGTTCTTCGCCTGGTCGACAAGCCAGTCGATCGGGGTTGCGTCGATGCCGGCGAAGTTTGGAATCTCAAGCATTTCGAGATTTACGAGGGTGTCGTCGTCTGCTCCGAATTGGCTGAGCGTGAAAAGTTGTTTGTCGGCGATTGCGGTTTTGAACTCATCCAAGGTTTTGAAACCACCGGCGCTGAGGTCAATTGGTGCACTCGCGCCTTCGATGGCGGCATCCCAGGCGGCGTGCAAGAACTCTTCGTTGGTGTCGATCAGGTTTTGCGCGCGGGCTGCACACTTTTCGGGGCTGAGCATCGTGACCAGAGAGCCGGCGGGCAAGTATTCGTTGATGGTGGTCAGGCGCTCGACGAGAACCGGCGCGAGCGATTCCATTCCGTCGACCGGAATGCCTTGTGAAATTTTCTCGAGCATGGTGCTGAGGTTCGGAAACTCGTGGTGCATCTGGCGCGCGCGGTTTGCGACATCTGGCGTGATGATGATTTCACGGGCTGCGTAGAGTTCGATCGAGTCGAGCTGCGAAGTAATCTCGCCGGTTTCGGTGTTGACGATTTCGATGCTGCGCTGGTCGGTCACCGAGAATAGGCGAATCTCGTCGAGTTCGTCGCCGAAGAATTCCAGGCGCACAGCGTGGTCGGCGGTGGTCGCAAAGATGTCAAGAATGCCGCCGCGCACTGCGAACTCGCCACGACGGGTCACCATGTCGACGCGATGATAGGCGTGCTCAACCAGCTTGAGCGAGAGCTCTGGCAGCAGATAGTTCTTGCCGCGCTCGAGCACCAGCGGAGGGTGGTTGGCAAGGCCCGCGATCACCGGCTGAAGTGCCGCACGGATGCTCGACAGCACGTAAACGTTGTGGCCCAGTTTCTCATGGCCGGTGCCGTCTGCGCCTAGCGATTCGGTTAGTTCGCGCATCCGATGTAGCACTTGAAGACGCTTGCCGACCGTCTCGGCGCTCGGGCTCAGGCGTTCGTGGGGCAGGGTCTCCCACGATTGAAACTCAAGCACCTCGCAGCCGGGGTCGAGAATTCGCAGCGCCGAGGCGGTCTCTTCCGCCTCGCGGCCGGTTGCCACGATGATCAGCTGAACTGGGGTCAGCCTGCGGTCGTGGCGGTATTGGCTGAGAATCGTGAGGATGCTCGGGTGCGAGCCAGTCGGAGCGACCACGTCAACGCGGCGGTCTGATGCTCGTTTTTGAAGGTTTGCGAAGGGATACCCCTCGCCGGTGAGCGCGACAAGGCGTGCGAGGGCCTCAGAGTTTGTCGTGCTCATAGGGGTCAGTTTACGTTGAGTTTTCCACAGATAACAGACTCACCCCCACCGCTCGGATGCACGTGCCTAGGTTCGATGGATGACCTGGTCAATCGAAGCCCACGATTCAACTCTTTTCGACGAACTGTATTCCGAGGCGTCCGTGTTGAGTCACCGTGAGGCGATCGGCTCCGACTTGGCCCAACTTCGTGAACGAGGGCTCGAACTGCTGAATACCAATCGGCTCAAGAATTTAGGTGGCGGGCTTTTTGAGATGAGAATTCGACGCAGACCAGATCTTCTGCTCAGGGTCTTCTTGACCATGGTTCACCCGAGTCGGCTAATTCTCTTGTCTTGCTATAACAAGCAACGAGACCCGAGCGAACTTCGGCAGCGCCGAGAAATCAAGAAGGCAAGAAATCTGATTGAAGAAATACAGGGAAGGAAGTAGCCTAAGTGCTAAATCACTTAGAGGAGAATGCGGTGGCTCTGAAGACTTATCCGATTGACGCAGCCTGGGATAGCTTGCGTGCAAAGTTGCCTGAAGATCAACGCGAAGCCTTTGACAACGCTGG
>CAITNA010000043.1 GCA_903893675.1 uncultured Micrococcales bacterium | reverse complement strand
CTGAGCAGTGGAGGAAACATGGGCCTGTCCGAACGCGAAAAGCGAGTCTTGGCAGAGATGGAGCGCGAACTCTATGGCGCATCCACGATCGACCCCAAGCTCCGACCTGCCAATAGCGTTCGCAAGCTGGTCGCCGGCATCCTGATCACCGTCATCGGCCTGTCTGTCCTGCTGTTTGCCGCCATCAGCGGCCTGGTCTGGATCGGCGTTGTCGGCTTCTGCATCGCCCTGTTTGGCGTTTTGGCGGCCAGTGCCAATCCTGCAGCCCGAGGAAAGTCAGGGCCACGCGGGTCTTCAGGCTCAAAGACTGGCCCGAAATCGTCTGGCGGTAGCTTCTTCGCCGACCGATGGGATCGTCGCCAAGGCGAATAGCCCCGCAAACCTCACCACCACAACCTAAAAGGCATCCGAAACCGGGTGCCTTTTCTGCTTTTCGGCCTCAAATCGGGGCAATTTGTGGGATTTTCCTCCACCGCTGAAATCCGCTTATTTATTGGCAAAAGTATGCCAAATCGTTATATTTAACCTCCCAAATGTGCACTTTGTGGATGGAAGTGGTGTAAAGTGGAGTTTACGAACAGAAACACCGAACGAGCGAAGGGGGAGTTCAGATGCTGTTAGGCACGCACACCCCGAAGCTCGACGAAAAGGGCCGCATCATCCTGCCGGCCAAGTTCCGTGATCAGTTCGCATCTGGCCTCGTGATCACCCGCGGTCAAGACAAGGCGCTGTTGGTTTACAGCGCAGCAGACTTCAACCAGCGCGCAGAGAAGCTGAGCCAAGCTCCAATCACTGACGCAGGTGCCCGCAACTACGTTCGTGTTTTCATGTCAGGCGCTCACGCCGAGACCCCGGACAAGCAGGGTCGCGTCACCATCCCAGCTGTTCTTCGTCAGTACGCCGGCCTCGACCGCGAACTCGTGGTCATCGGTGCCGGCAACTACGCAGAGATTTGGGACGCAAAGTCCTGGAACGAATTCCTTGCCAAGCAAGAGAACCCTTACTCAGATCTGAGCGAGGAGGTGATTCCGGGAATCATCTAGCCTGCGGCTAGAACTCCACCCATTCAACCCGGCACTCTTCCCCGATGCCGGAACGTGTGAAAACCAAGCTCACGCGAATGGATGGGGCTCTAACCGCAGGCTCCACCGGAAGCCATGAACACCAAGTCAGTAAACGAGATCCACATCCCAGTGATGTTGGAGCGCACCATCGAAGTTTTGGGTGAGGCGTTGACTGGTTCGGCCATCCTGGTTGACTGCACCCTCGGCATGGGCGGTCACTCAGAGGCTTTCCTCGAGCGCTTTCCAAAACTTCGCGTGATCGGCATCGACCGCGACCTAAGCGCAATCGCAATCGCGAGCCAGCGCTTGGCCAAGTTCGGCGACCGCTTCGAAGCGGCACACGCAACCTACGACGAGATCCTCGAAGTCTTGGATGAGCGCGGCATCGCGAGCGTGCAGGCAGTGCTTCTCGACCTTGGCGTTTCTTCGATGCAACTCGACGAAGCGGAGCGCGGCTTTGCTTACTCATACTCGGCCCCACTCGACATGCGCATGGACAACACCGAAGCGCTCACCGCAGCTGACGTGCTGAACGACTACTCGGAAAAAGATTTGGTTCGCATCTTCAGCGAATACGGCGAGGAGCGCTACTCGCGCCAGATCGCCGCCGCCGTTGTGGCCCGCCGCGGCGCACAGCCTTGGAAGACCAGCGACGAGCTGGCCGCCCTAATCGTTGACATCGTTCCGTTCATCCCAGGTAAGAGCAAGGGACACCCAGCAAAGCGCGTGTTCCAGGCGCTGCGCATCGAAGTGAACCGCGAGCTCGAGGTTTTGCGCGACACCATGCCAAACGTCATCAAGGCGTTGGCAATCGGTGGGCGAGTGCTGGTGCTGTCATACCAGTCGCTAGAAGACCGCATCGTCAAGCAGGCGCTGGTCGCCGCGAGCACCTCTTCGGCGCCGCTCGACCTGCCAATCGAACTTCCAGAACACGCACCCGTTCTTCGCCTTGTAGTCAAGGGCGCGGAACTCGCGAGTGATGAAGAAATTAGCCACAACTCGCGAGCCGCATCGGTGCGACTTCGCGCAGCAGAAAAGATCAGGAACGCAGCATGAGCATCGCCAGAACCGCACCAGCAACCATCCGCGCACCACGCCCTCGTTTGAGCTCGGTTGCTGCACCTGCTCGAGCAACCCGCGCAGTGCCTAGCCAGATCCGTCGTGTGCTCAAGGTCGTTGCGATTGCCGCTGTCATCATCAACGGTCTTGGCCTGCTGCTCAACATCGGCCTTTCGCAGAGCGTTTACCAGCTCTCAGACCTCAAGCACCAGCGCGATGCACTTAGCGTGCAGAGCCAGCTGATCTCGCAGCAGGTCGACTCACTCTCGTCGCAGCAGAACCTGGCCAACTCGGCGGCATCGCTAGGCATGATTGCAAACGCCAACCCAGTTTTCCTGCGCATCTCGGACGCCAGGGTATTCGGCAAGCCAACCGCTGCGCTTGACACCACCGGTCGCGTTGCGAAGAACAACCTGGCCAATGCCTCGATGACCGAGAACTCGGTGTTGAACCTTCAGTCGGGTGCAAGCACCAGCGCGGCTGCGACCGCGCAGCAGACTGCCTCGACGACCACTTTGGGCTCGTATGTCGCTCCGCAGGTTGCCGCTGGCACGCAGGTAGCGTTGCCAAGTGGAGTCATCCCGGCTTCTCCAACTCACTAGTCACTCGAGGCAGGCAGCGTGCGAAACAGAACGCCTGACCCGATGGACATGAGAAACCGCAGAGTGCGGCTTCTGGTCATTGGCATTGCGGCATTTTTTATCATTCGTCTCGTCGACGTTCAGATCATTGAAGCTCCCGGTATCAACAAAATTTCGGTAGCCGCGCGCGAGGTCAATCAGACCATCCAAGCTATTCGCGGAACTATTTATGACTCAACCGGCAAGGTGCTTGCCAAGACCGTGATGAAGTATGACGTGAATGCTGCGCCTAATCGCGTTGGCCCGGTTAAGCACAGTGCAAACGGTGTCGACACCGAGATTCCTGTTGAGCAGGCGGCTGCGCAGATCGCCGGCATTCTCGGCATGACTCAAGCCGATGTGCTCGCAAAGATTTCTGGCACCGGTTCATACGTCAATCTAAAGAAGGGTGTCGCAATTGACGCCTATGAGCAGATCAAGGCACTTGGCATTCCTTGGATCTGGGGAGACCCGCTGCCTTCGCGCGTTTACCCAAGCGGCGCGGTAGCCGGAAGTTTGCTCGGCTTTTTAACCTCAGATGGCACCGCAATGGGTGGCATCGAAAGCATGATGAACAGTTGCCTCGCCGGAGTAAACGGCAAAGACACTTACGCGAGTGGTCGAGATGGAATCAAGATTCCTTCGAGTGTGATCACCCGCGTGAAGGCGGTCAACGGCAAAGACGTTTACCTGACCATCAACTCTGATTTGCAGTATTACGCACAGCAGGTGTTGACCCAGTATTGGTCGTCGCTGCGTGCCGACTGGGCAACCGCAGTTGTGATTGAGGTCAAGACCGGGAAGATCTTGGTTGCTGCGGATGCGCCAACCATGGACCCGAACAACCCTGGCGCAGCGGCCGTAGCAGACCGCAACGAGCGTGTCTTCGACTCACAGTTCGAACCGGGCTCGGTCATCAAGGCGCTGACCGCCGCATCACTGATTGACACCGGAATCGGAAACCCAGAAATGCGCGTCATTGCCCCGTTCGGTTGGGTGGTGCCGGGCACGAACGGCTATCGAGTTACCGACTCACACGTTCACGGCAACGACAAACTCACTCTCACCGGCGTGCTTCGCGACTCTTCTAACACCGGAATCATGCAGCTCGGTCAGAAGGTTCCGTTCCAAACTCGCTACAACTACTTGACCGCGTTCGGCGCTGGCAAAAAGACTGCAGTTGGGTTCCCAGGTGAAACTGCCGGATTGGTTTTGCCATCAGGTCAATGGGATCAGGTCAAGAAATACGTTTCGATGTTTGGCCAGGGATTCTCTGTGAGTCCAATCCAATCGGCGATGATGTATCAGACCATCGCCAACATGGGCGTGCGACTGCAGCCAAAGCTCGTCGATGGTTGCGCTGATGTCGGCTCAAAGCCGCAGGAGGCTCCGATTGCTGCTGGCACTCGCGTAATTACTTCGACTAGTGCCCGCACCACAATCGACATGCTCGAGAAGGTTGTTGAGCAGGGCGGAATCGGTCGTCACGCAGCTGTTCCCGGCTATCGCGTTGGCGGAAAGACCGGAACCGCTCAGATTATCGACCCTGCCACCGGTCGCTACGGCTATCTGCACGCGATTTCGTTCATTGGCATGGCGCCTGCAGAAGACCCCCAGTATGTGGTTGCCGTGACCGCCTTCAAGTCGAGAACTCAGAGCACCTCGCTCGGCGTGACACCAATCTTTAAATCGATCATGCAGCAGGTGCTGCGCACCTTCCGTGTGCCACCATCTACTACAAAGTCAGCAAACATCGCGACGGAGTGGAAGTAATGAAAGAGTCGATTCCGCCAATTCTGCGACCGGAGCACGCAGCGCCAGTTCAGTTCTCGGTGATGGTTCGTCACTTCAGTCTCGAGCAAGCGCATGGCGGCGAGGCTTCGCTCACCGGAATCAGCATGAACACTGCAGACCTGAGGGCTGGCGATTTGTTCGTTGCCATGCCCGGGTTGAAGACTCACGGCGCAAACTTCGCAGAAAAGGCAGTCGAGCTTGGCGCGGTGGCGATTGTCACCGATGCGGCTGGCGCAGAGTTGATTTCTGCTGATCTGCCAATTGCCATCCTGGAAAACCCGAGGCAACATCTAGGAGCCTTGGCCGCGTTTGTCTACGGCAACACCGAGGGCAACATGCCGCTGCTTTTCGGCACCACAGGAACCAACGGAAAAACTTCAACCACCTATTTGCTCGAAGCGATGCTGCGTCAACTTGGTCGCGTAACCGGGCTCACTTCGACAGCAGAGCGTCACATCGCGGGCGAAGTTATCGTCAGCCGATTGACTACACCTGAATCAACCGAGATGCACGCGCTGATTGCACGAATGCGAGAAAAGTTGGTCAGTGCGGTTGCGATTGAAGTTTCGGCACAGGCAATGACACAAAAGCGCGTAGACGGCCTGCACTTCGACGTGGTCGGATTCACCAACCTTAGTCACGATCACCTCGATGACTACGGCAACATGGAAAACTACTTCGGCGCTAAGGCTCTGCTTTTCAAAAAGGAGCACGCGAGTCGCGGCGTAGTTTGCCTAGACACTACTTATGGTCAGCGTCTTGTCGAGCGCAGCGAGATTCCGGTTGTCACGATTACGCACTTGGATGACGTCGATGCCGACTATCACGTTGAAGTTTTGAAGCAGACTCCAGCGTTCACCGAGTTCAAGGTGCGCTCACGCAGTGGTCAGACGCTGACTTCTCGAATTCCTATCATCGGCGCGCACATGGCATACAACGCCGGGCTCGCAATCGCCATGCTCGTTGAAGCCGGATTCGCTTTCACTGAAATTGCTGAAGCGATTTCAGGCGGGGTAGATGTCTACATGCCTGGCCGCACTGAACTAGTTTCCGGAAACCGCGGACCAAACGTTTTCGTTGACTTCGGTCACTCACCAGATGCCTTCTTGAACACGCTTGCCGCGGTGAGAAGTGTTACTTCGGGCAAGGTCATCATGTTGTTCGGTGCCGATGGCGATCGCGACGCAACGAAGCGACCTGACATGGCAAGGGTTTCGGCCGAAGGGTGCGACCTGCTCGTCATCACCGACCACCATCCGCGTTTTGAAGACCCAGCTTCGATTCGAGCAACTTTGGTCGCCGCCGCTCGCGAGGCTAGGCCAGAGCTCGAGATTCACGAGGTCAGCCCGCCCGAGGCCGCGATTCGCGTGGCCGTTGGGCTTGCAGGTGAAGGTGACTCGATTCTTTGGGCTGGCCCCGGCCACCAGGATTATCGAGACATTCGCGGTGTTCGAACCGTTTATTCGGCTCGCCAAGAAGCCAGGGATGCGCTTCGCGAGGCTGGTTGGTCATGATTCGCTTAGCGCTCTCTGAAATCGCGAGCATCGTCGAGGGTGAGCTGCTCGGCGACGATGTTCTCGTCACCGGCTCGGTCGAAACCGATTCACGCCTGGTGTCGGCTGGCTCGCTATTCATCGCGAAGCCAGGCGAGGTAACCGATGGGCACGAATTCGTAGCTGCGGCAAAGCACGCAGGGGCGGTTGCTGCAATTGTCGAGCGCCGCGTCGACTCGCCGCTGCCTCAGATTCTGGTTGGCGACGCAGTTGTCGCGCTTGGCAAGCTAGCCGAGGCAGTGGTCGCCAAATTGCACGCGGCCGGTCGTTTGAAAGTAATCGGAATCACCGGTTCGAACGGCAAGACTTCGACCAAGAACATGTTGCGTGCGGTGCTCTCCAAGGTTGGCAACACCGTTGCGCCAATCGAGTCATACAACAATGAGGTCGGTGCGCCGATCTCGATGTTGCTCGCCGACGAGCAGACCGACTATTTGGTCGCCGAACTCGGTGCGGGTGGCCCGGGCAGCATCGAATACTTAACCAGGATGTGCAACCCAGACGTTGCTGTTGAGCTCAAGGTTGGCCTGGCTCACGTTGGCGAATTCGGCGGAATCGAAAGCACTTTCGCTATCAAGTCTGAATTGGTTCGTCACGCCGCTGGTGCGCACTTCGTTTTCAACGCAGATGATGAATACGTTCGACGCATGGCCGATTTTGCTGCAGGCGAGATCGCTTGGTTCGGCCTTGACGACTCTGCCGCGGTTCGCGCCGAGAACATCAAGATTGCTCTAGCCGGAACCAGTTTCGATTTGCTCATCGACGGTCACAAGTTGCAGAACGTCACACTGCAGATCCTCGGCGAACACCAGGTGATGAATGCGTTGGCGACAATTTCGGTTGCCAAGGTGCTTGGGCTGGACATCCCGGTTGCCGTATCTGCGCTCGAGGCGATGCCACTTGCCGAACGCTGGCGCATGCAGGTGTTAGAAGGGCCACACGGCTCCATTGTGATCAACGACGCGTACAACGCCAGCCCAGATTCGATGCGCGCGGCGCTGCAAACCCTTGCCACCATTGGCCGCCAGGGCCACCGAACGATTGCGGTTATGGGCGAGATGGCAGAGCTGGGCGAGTTCTCGGCAGAGCAGCACGACTACATCGGTCGCACGGCAGTTCGCTTGAATATCGACCAGGTCATCGTGGTCGGCAAAGGCGCCAAGTTGATTCACATGGGCGCTAGCCAAGAGGGCTCGTGGGACGGCGAGAGCAAATACTTCGACTCGATTTCCGAGGCAGTAGAGCATCTTCGTGGTTTGCTTGGTTCTGGCGACGTGGTCTTGGTCAAGTCGTCTAAGTCTGCAGAGCTGAGATTCCTCGGCGATGCCCTTGCGGAGGTTGAGTCATGAGAGCGGTGCTGCTTGCCGGAGGTATCTCCATGGCCATCACATTGTTTGTAACTCCGGCCTTCATCTGGCTTTTCCGCCGCCTGCAGTGGGGGCAGTACATCCGTGAGGATGGCCCGCAGTCACATCAGGTGAAGCACGGCACTCCGACCATGGGTGGCGTTGTGATCATCACCGCAACCCTGGTTGGCTATTTCTTTGGCAAGATCGCAAACTTCGAGACTCCGACGATTTCAGCTTTGCTTGCATTGTTCATGATGGTCGGCCTGGGCCTTGTTGGTTTTGCGGATGATTACATCAAGACCCACAAGCACCGCAGTCTTGGCCTCACCGGATGGCAAAAGATTCTTGGCCAGGGCTTGGTTGCCGTGGTCTTCTCGCTTCTTTCATTGCAGTTTGGCGGCAATGGCGTCGCAAGCCCGGCGTCGACGAAGATCTCGCTGTTCCGCGATACCAACATCGACTTGTATGCGTTCGGCCCAACAATCGGCATCGTGCTGTTTGTGATCTGGATTTACTTCTTGGTTGCAGCTACCTCGAACGCGGTGAACATCACAGACGGCTTGGATGGACTTGCCACCGGAGCAAGCATCATGTCGATTGGCGCGTTCGCCGTGATTTGCTTCTGGCAGTTGCACCAGACCTGCGGAACCATGCTGACTCAGGCAGCTTCTTGCTACACCACGCGAGACCCGCTCGACTTGATGGTCGTCGCATCGTCGGTCGTTGGCGCGCTGGGTGGCTTCCTCTGGTGGAACACCTCGCCAGCAAAGATCTATATGGGCGACACCGGCTCGCTCGCTCTCGGTGGCGTCTTTGCGGCACTCGGCATTTTGACTCACACCGAACTGCTGTTGGTCATCCTCGGTGGCTTGTATGTGATTCTCACCGGCTCAGTCATCATTCAGCGAATCTTCTTCAAGATCACCAAGTGGCGCACCGGCACTGGTCGTCGCGTGTTCTTGATGAGCCCGCTGCATCACCACTTCGAACTCAAGGGTTGGCAAGAGATCACCATCGTGGTTCGCTTCTGGGTGGTTGCTGGTCTTTGCGTGCTTTTGGGAATTGGACTGTTCTACATCGAGTGGACCTACGGCTCGTAAATGCGAGACCTAAGTCGTCTAAACAGCTGGCACTCGGAATGGAAAGACCTCCGGGTGCTTGTCTATGGGCTGGGTGTGTCCGGCTTTTCGGTTGCCGACACCCTGGCCGAACTTGGCTGCAAGCTGCTGGTGCTTGCCGACTCAATTGACCCACAGCACGCAGATCTGCTCGATGTGCTCGGCATCGAGGCCCGTGCCGGCCTGAGCCAGCATGAACAGCAGCAGGCGGCTCGCGAATTTGCGCCTGACCTGGTGATTGTTTCGCCGGGAGTCAAGCCGACCAGCCCGTTCGTGCAGTTCCTTGATTCGGCGGCAGTTCCATACTGGGGAGATATCGAACTGGCCTGGCGCCTTCGCGACAAGGTCAAGCCGGCCGAGTGGATCATGATCACTGGCACGAACGGCAAAACCACGACGACCCAGCTGGTTGAGTCAATCTTGGTCAAGGCGGGCAAGCGTGCAATCGCCTGCGGCAACATCGGGCTTCCTGTGCTCGACGCGATTCGAAACCCCGATGGCTTCGACTTCTTAGTTGTCGAGATTTCTAGCTTCCAGCTGCACTACCTAAATCGAATTTCGCCGATGGTGGCCGCAATCCTGAACATCGCAGAAGACCACATCGACTGGCACGGCGACTTTGATGCATACATTGCAGCCAAGGGCAAAGTCTTCGAGGGTGCAACTCGCGCGATTATTTACAACGCCGAGGATGAACGAACCGCGGTTCTTGCCCAAAACGCTGATGTGGAATCTGAAGATGTTCTCGCTGTTGGTTTCACCCGTGGCGTGCCGATGGATCTCAAGGTCGGCTACATCGAGGGTTCGCTGATTGATCGCGGGTTCGCTCCATATCGCGCCAAAGAAGTTCCTGAACTTGCGCACCTCGATGACATCGCACAGATTGGCGTGGTTACTCCGCACCTGCTTGCCAATGTTGCGGCAGCCGTTGCGATTGCGCGAGCCTGTGGGGTAGAGGCCGATGACATTCGTGCGGCCATCCGTGAATTTAAGCTCGACAAGCACCGCATCGAGTTTGTTGCGCGAATTGACGACGTAATTTATTTCGACGACTCGAAGGCAACCAATGCTCATGCGGCTTCGGCATCATTAGAAGCTTTCGAGAATGTGATTTGGATTGTCGGCGGCCTTCTCAAAGGCGTAGACATCGCACCTCTGGTAGCCGAGCACGCCGCACGCATCAAGGCAGCCATCGTGATTGGCAAGGAACGCGATTTGGTTCACGAAGCGCTGAAGCTGCATGCACCGCAGATTCAGATTTTTGATATCGAAGACGGTCCGGCTGTTATGGAAAACGCGGTTGCTAAGGCCAAGCAGATTGCTGTTGCGGGTGACATCGTGCTGCTTGCCCCGGCGGCCGCCTCAATGGACCAGTTCAAGGATTACGCCGATCGCGGCAATCAGTTTGCAAAGGCGGTGCTTGGCTAATGCGCGGCAAGAATCAGCCTCACCAGCGTGGCGCGCGTCGCCCGCTTCGCAATGCACCAGCTAAGGGCATTGCCGGTCATGCTGGGCGACCAGCGACACGCACCGCAACTCGCGGTGCCAGCCGCTCAGGCGGGCTGAAGGCCGACCTTGGCCGCCTGCGCTCTGGGGCAGATGGGTTCGTTAGCACCACTTTCCGCGGCCAAAGCTTTGAGTTTCGACTGCTGCTTTCAATCACGCTGGCCCTTGTCGGCATTGGTTTGGTTATGGTGCTTGACGCTTCTTATGTCACCGATCTGAGTGCTGGCGCGAGCCCATTCGCAACGGTTGGCCGTCAGGCTGGAATCGCCGTAGCAGGGCTTGTTCTGATGGCACTGTTCTCGCGAACTTCGCACGACTTGCTTGAGCGAATTGCCGCGCCACTGACTCTTTTCGCCCTAATCCTGCAAGCACTCACGTTTGTAATCGGTGTGAACGTGAATGGAAACCGAAGCTGGATCAAAATTCCGCTCATTGGGCAGATTCAGCCGAGTGAGTTTCTAAAGATCGCCCTAATTCTGAACCTGGCACTTCTGCTTGAGAAGCAAGCTCCTGTGCTTCATGAGCGCGGCTTGAAACACAACTGGTGGCCAGCTGTGCGAATGTCTCTGCTTGGAATGGCTATGGTTGCCGGCGGAAAAGACATGGGAACCGTCATCATCATGGCAATCATTCTCATCGTCGTCGTTGCGATGGCCGGACTGAACTCTTACTACCTGAGCCGTGTGGTCCTGCTTGCAGGTGTGCTTGGCGCTATCGGTCTAATGATCGGTCCGTCGCGTGTGGCCAGAACTATGGCCTGGTTGAATCCCAATGCTCCTGACCCCAACGACATCAACTGGCAGTCGAAACACGGAATTTGGGCACTTGCAGCTGGCGGGTTCACTGGCGTTGGTTTTGGCAAATCGACCTTGAAGTGGTCTTGGATTCCCGAAGTCGATAACGACTACATCTTCGCCGTCATCGGTGAAGAGTTCGGCCTGGTCGGGGCAGCTGTTGTCATCGGTCTCTTTGTTGCACTTGCGCTGACAATGTTCCGCATCCTTGGTCGCACTCATGAACTTTGGGCACGTCTCGCCGTCGGTGGCGTGATGGCGTGGATCACGTTCCAGGCGATGGTGAACATCGCGGTTGTGCTGAGCATGCTGCCGGTTCTGGGTGTTCCGCTGCCGATGATTTCATCGGGTGGTTCATCGCTGCTCGCCAACCTGATAGCAATCGGAGTAGTGCTTTCAATCGAACGCCACAACTCGGGCATGGACCTTGCTCCTCGCAAGCGTGTTGGGCGCCGCCGATGACTAATTACCTGCTCACCGGTGGCGGCACGGCCGGTCACGTGAACCCGCTGCTTTCGCTCGCAGATGCCATTACCGCCCAGGATGCCCAGGCCAAGGTCATCGCACTTGGCACCGCCGAGGGGCTCGAGTCTGGCCTCGTGCCTGCGCGCGGCTACCGTCTCGAAACAATCGAGCGGTTGCCTTTCCCGCGCAAACCTTCGGCCTATGCGCTGGGATTTCCGTTTAAGTTTCTGCGCGCAGTGGCGCAGGTGCGGGCTCTGATTCGAAAAGAAAAGATTGAGGCCGTCGTCGGGTTTGGCGGATACGCAAGTGCCCCTGCCTACCTGGCTGCTCGTTTCGAGAAAATCCCGCTGGTGATTCACGAAGCCAACGCACTTCCAGGCATCGCCAACAAGATCGGTGCCAAGTTTGCCGATGTGGTTGCGGTCGCTTTTGCAGGCACCGGCCTGGCGCGCGAACAGCTCACCGGCATGCCACTTCGCCACGAAATTGAAGCAATCACGGTTCGCCGCAATCAGGCCGAGGCACGCAAGCACTTCAGCCTCGATGAAAGCACCCTGACGCTACTGGTTACCGGTGGATCGCTCGGCGCTAAGAAGCTGAACGACGTCATCGAGGCCTCGCGCACCAAACTCGCTGCAGCGGGCATCCAAGTTCTTCACATCGTTGGCGGCAAGAGCGGCCTCACACCGATCACCGAGCGCGGTTATGTTCGACTGGCCTACTGCGACCGAATGGATCTAGCAATTGCTGCCGCGGATTTTGCTGTCTCGCGCGCTGGCGCATCGACCGTTTCAGAGTTTGCGGCTGTCGGGCTTCCTGCCGTCTATGTCCCTTACGCCGTCGGCAACGGCGAGCAGCGCTTCAACCTGCAGGCCCTGCTCAAAGCGGGTGGCGGTGTGATGGTGCTCGACAAAGACTTCGACGAGCAATACGTTGCAAGCCAGCTGATTCCTTTGCTCTCGAGTGCAAAGCAGCTGAATGAAATGGCAAAGGCTGCGGCTTCGGTTGGCATCAAGGATGGCACTCAGCGGCTTTTGCAGCTGGTGCTGAGCGTGTTGCGACAGGGCAAAAAGGGCTGAGCCCTAGTCTTCTAAAAGCATGATTAAGCCCGATTACTCCCAGCCAGTGCCAGCCGACCTTGGCGTGATTCACTTCGTCGGCATCGGCGGTTCAGGCATGAGTGGTATCGCTCGAATGCTGATGGGCATTGGGCACAAGGTAACCGGCAGTGACCTGCGCGACACCGATAACGTCAAAGAGCTGCGCCGACTCGGAGCCGAGATCCACATTGGGCACGACGCCGCGAACTTAGGTAATCCCGATACAGTCGTTGTCACATCGGCGCTCTGGCCGACAAACCCTGAGTATCTGCTTGCACAGCAGCGCGGCATCCCTGTGATTCACCGCTCGCAAGCGCTCGAGTATCTAACTCGGCACCACCGCGTTGTGGCGGTTGCCGGCGCGCACGGCAAGACAACATCGACCGGCATGATTGTCACCGCCCTTCAGAAGCTTGGTGTCGATCCGAACTTCGTGAACGGTGGCGTTATCGCTTCGCTCGGAGTTTCTTCGGCTGCTGGTAAGGATGACCTGTTCATCATTGAGGCCGACGAATCTGACGGCTCGTTCTTGCACTACAACACCGCTGTCGCGCTCATCACCAACGTCGATGCAGATCACCTGGACCACTACGGAACGGAAGAGGCATTCGAGGCTGAGTTCGCACGTTTCGCGCAGCAGACGAACGAGTTCGTTGTGATTAGTTCAGATGACCCAGGCGCGGTTCGAGTGCACAAACTCCTTCGCGATAAGAAAGTCATTTCGTTCGGCAAGAACGCAAACTCGGATGTTCGACTCACCGAGATCGACGCTACTGCCGCGACCGTGCGATTCATGCTCGAATACCAGGGCGGCAGTTATTCAACCGAGTTGCTGATTCCGGGCGAGCACAACGCGATCAACGCTGCCGGTGCGTTCGCCGTGCTGGTTGGTCTTGGTCACGACCCTGAACTTTCTCTGCGCGCAGTTTCGACATTCGAGGGAACCGGTCGTCGCTTCGAACTGCACGGCGAGGTGCGCGGGGTCAGCGTCTATGACGACTTCGCCCACCACCCAACCGAGGTTGAGGCTGCTCTGAAGGCGGCTCGTGCGGTGGTCGGCACCGGCAAGCTCATCACCGTGTTCCAGCCGCACCTCTATTCGCGAACCCGCATGATGCACCGCGAGTTCGCAGAAGCTCTGAACCTCAGCGACGAGGTAGTAGTTCTCGACATCTATGCCGCACGCGAAGATCCAGAGCCCGGCATCACCGGCGAACTAGTGAGCAATTCGTTTGCCGACAAGCAGCGCGTTCACTACGTTCCAAACTGGGATGACGCCCCAGCGGTCGCTGCAGGGCTGGCCCACGCCGGCGACTTCATCGTGACTATGGGTTGTGGCGATGTTTACCGCATGGTTCCGCAGCTGCTTGAGGCGCTGGAGGGCTAGTGCGCAAGCCCCCTGAACGCTCGGGTTCGACTAACAAGAAGCCAGCGCCGAGCAAAGTAATCTCGCTGCCGGAGCGCAGGGCCGCAAAGCAGTCCAAAGCTGCGAAGCAAGCGGCAGCGCCGAGGCAACCTCGTCGCCCTGGCAAACTCCAGGCCGAGCGCGGTCGTGTGCGCCAGCCGCGCGGTAGCTCAACGAAGGCTGAGGGTCTGACCCGTGAGCAGTTGCGCGAAGCCAGGGGAACTATTCGTCGCTTTACCTCGGCCAGCCGTGGTCGCAGGGCAGTGGTCATCACGCTCGCCAGCTCATTCGCGGTGCTCATCCTGTTGGTGATTGCAACCCTGACGACACCGCTGCTGGCGGTTCAGCAGCTGCGAGTAACTGGTTTGAAGTCGATCACCGAGAAGCAGATCAACACGGCGCTGCGAGACCAGATTGGTGTTCCATTGGCTCTGATCAACCAGCAGCGCATAGTTGACGAACTCTCGGGCTTCACCCGCATCGAAAGCGTCTCCCTGGTGGCCGAGCTGCCTCACACACTGCATGTGGCGATTACCGAGCGTTCGCCAATTGCCATCGTGGTTGTGAGCGGGGTTGCTTACCTCTATGACCCTGCCGGCATTCGCCTCGATGTTGCGCACTCAAGCGACATGTATCCGGTGATCAGCAGTTCGGGTGAACCCAGCGCGAGCGCAAGTTACAAAGAGGCAATCGCTGTGCTACTTGCCCTGCCGCAAAATCTGTTGGCAAAGGTATCGAGCGTGAACGCGACCAGCACCGACAACGTGACGCTCACGCTGCGCGGCTATTCGGGGCAGCAGATCATCTGGGGCGATTCATCCCAGGGAATTTTGAAGTCTCGTGTGCTCTCAGCTTTGATGGCGAACCAGAAGCCCACCGACCGCGTCACCTATGACGTTTCGAGTCCGCTGGCTCCGGTTGTTCGTCACCGCTAAAGCAGCGCTCTCCAAACCAAGACACGCCCGAGCAAATCCAAGCCAAATGTGCCCTATACGCCTACTTTTTAGGCGCAGCGTTCTAAAACCCTGCGAGTTTAAGCCTCACCTAGAGGTTTAAGGTTTCGCACGTTGCATGAGATTTCGGAGGAATTTGTGGCCAGTTTGAACCAGAACTACCTGGCGGTCATCAAGGTTGTTGGCGTCGGCGGACACGGCGTAAACGCAATCAACCGCATGATCGACCGTGGTCAGCGCGGCGTTGAATTCATTGCCATCAACACGGATGCACAACAGCTCGTTTTGAGCGAAGCCGACGTCAAGATCGACATTGGTCGTGAGGTCACCCGTGGTCTCGGTGCAGGGGCAGACCCTGCCGTTGGTCGTCGCGCAGCAGAAGACCACCAGGACGAAATCGAAATGGCACTTCGCGGTGCCGACATGGTCTTTGTTACCGCAGGTGAGGGCGGTGGCACCGGAACCGGAGCATCGCCAGTCGTTGCCCGCATCGCTAAGCAGCTCGGTGCCCTCACCGTCGGTGTTGTCACCACTCCTTGGGCCTACGAGGGCAAGCGCCGCTCAGACAAGGCAGAGCAGGGCATCGAAGAGCTCCGCGCCGAAGTCGACACCCTGATCATCATTCCTAACGAATTGCTCATCAAGAACACCAACTCGTCGGTTACCGTTCTCGAGGCCCTCCGCCTCGCAGACGACCCGCTGGTTGCAGGTGTTCAGGGCATCACCGACCTCATCGTCAATTGGCACCTGATCAACGTCGACTTCGCAGACGTTCGCTCGGTGCTCACCGGCGCTGGTTCGGCACTGATGGGTATCGGTGCTGCAAAGGGCGAAGACCGCGCAATTCGCGCAGCCGAAGCCGCAATCAGCAGCCCGATGACCGACACCACGATTGACGGCGCGCTCGGCGTGCTCGTCTTGGTCGAAGGCTCGGCAACCATTGGCATGCACGAGCTCAACCAGGCATTCATGCTGATCAAGGAATCGGTCGACGAAGAGGCAAACATCATCGCTGGTCTCTCCGTTGACGAGACTCTTGGTGACGAGGTTCGCGTGACCGTCGTAGCCGCTGGCTTCAAGACCGGTGCGGTTCGTCGCAAGCCAAGCGACTCACGCCCGATGTTCGCAGAGCCAGAGGCTGCAAAGCCAGCTGAGCCGCAGGCCGAGACCTTCTCGTTTGGCACAAACGGCTTTGCCGCGAACCCAGCAACCGAGCCTGTCGAAACCATCGAGGAAGAGCCATACGTAGCCCCTGTGCGTCCAGTGCAGACCAACTATGGTGACGACCTCGACATCCCAGACTTTCTGAAGTAGTCATGTCGGCTCTCGCCGAACGTTACGCAGAGGTTCAGCAGCGAATCGACGCGAAGCTCAGTGCTATCGGTCGTTCGCGCGGCCAGGTCACGCTAGTTGTGATCTCGAAGAATCATCCGAGTGATTTGGTTCGCGACCTCTATGCGCTTGGTCAGACCGATTTCGGCGAGAATCGCGACCAAGAGGCAGCCCCTAAGGCGGCCAGCGTCAGCGACCTGACCAGAGCTCGCTGGCACTTCGTCGGCCAGCTGCAGACCAACAAGGTCAAATCGGTGCTGAACTATGCCGACGCCCTGCACTCGCTCGATCGCGATTCGCTCTTGGATGAGGTTGCCAAGCAAACCGAGCGCCTCGAACGCGGTCTCGACGTCTTCATCCAGCTGAACCTGACCGACGACCCAGGCCGCGGGGGCATCAGGCCCGATGGGCTAGAGGCCTTTGCCGAGCAGGTGCTCGAGCATCCAAGGCTCAGACTCAGGGGAGTCATGGGGGTAGCGGCCCTGGATCGCGACCCTAGATGGGATTTCGAGACCATCCGCGAGGCCAGCTGCCGGCTGCAGGAGCTGGACTATCAGGCCTCAGACATCTCGGCCGGCATGAGCCACGACTTTGAGGCGGCTCTGGAATTTGGCGCGACACACCTTCGAATTGGCACAGCAATCACGGGCGAGAGAAACCTTTAGCCATATCCTGAAGGTGAAGGTTTTATCAGGAGGACCCAAATGTCACTTATTTCAAACGCACTCGACTACGTAGGCCTTGGCGGCCGCGACAAGGGCCAGGCTCGTCCTGCAGCCCCGTCGACCAACACTTTCAAGAGCGTGACCCCGCTTCGCGCTTCGAACCGACGCATGGTTGACGGCGCAGTCATCACCACCGTCAACCTGCGCAGCTACGCACAGGCAAAAGAGGTTTCGACCGCATTCCGCGAGGGCCACAACATCATCATCGAGATGTCACAGTGCCCAACCCCTGACCAGGCAAAGATGGTCAACTTCATGTGTGGTCTCAAGGAAGGCCTCGAAGGCACCTTGGTTCGTGTGACCCAGGGCGTTTTCCTGCTTGCTCACTACGGCACCACCGAAGACAACGACTTCGACGACTCGCACTCAGCAACCGGCGACGACCTGATCATCAGCCCGGCTTTCTAGTCGATGCCGGTTTTAGCGTTCGCGCTTGAAACCGCGCTTCAGGTCTATCTCTGGCTGTTCATCGCGCGCTTCTTCATCGATTTGGTGCGCTCGTTCAACCCGAGTTTTCGGCCAAAGGGTCTTGTTCTCGTCCTCCTCGAGATTGTCATGACCCTGACCGATCCGCCTCTGAAGCTTGTGCGTCGTTTCATCAAGCCTGTTCGCGTCGGCTCCGTGGCGCTTGACTTTGGCTGGACTGCAGTGGTTCTTGCAATCACGCTGTTGCAGGGCCTGATCGGCCGTTTTCTCTAGGTTGTAGACAACTCGGCCACGTTCAGTGGCTAGGGTAACCTTGGATTCGTTCAAGTTTGAAAGAGGAACCGATGCCGCTAACTCCCGAAGACGTCGTCAATAAGCGCTTTCAGCCAACTAAGTTTCGCGAAGGCTATGACCAGGATGAGGTCGACGACTTTCTAGACGAGCTCGTTGTTGAGCTGCGCCGTCTCGGCAGCGAAAACGAAGATCTTCGTCAGCGCCTTCTTGCCTCTGAGGCTCGCGTAGCCGAGCTGCAGCGCAGCGGGGCAGGGCTTGCTAACCAGCTTGAGTCAACTGAACCTGTTATTCCAACCTTCGCACCAATCTCATCGCCGACCTCGAGCATCGATGCCCTGGCTGCCTTCCCGACCGCTACTGACCCAGAGAACCTGAGCAGCAACAGCACCAACAACCTGCTTCAGCTCGCTCGCAAACTGCACGACGACCACGTTCGCGAAGGCATCAGCAAGCGCGACGCTCTCATCGCAGAGGGCCACGCAACTGCAGCTCGCGTTATTCGTGAGGCCGAGGCGCAGCAGCGCGTTGAGCTGTCGAAGTTCGAGCAGGAGAAGGCAGTGCTTGAGCACACCATCCTTGAGCTCAAGAGTTTCGAGCGCGAATACCGCATCAAGCTCAAGAACTACATTCAGTCGCAGTTGAGCGAACTCGAGCAGCAGGGCGAGCCTGCACCGCAGAGCACCCTCGACTCGAACCAGTTCACCAACCCGACGAACAACTTCTTCAACAACTAAATGGCGGCTTCGAAGCGCGCCGTAACTGCAACGGCACTTGCAATTGCCGTTGCGTTGGTAGGCGTCGACTTTGCCATCAAGAGTTGGATCATCGCGAACATTCCGCCGTTCTCGGTTCACACGCTAATTCCAGGCGTGCTCGACATCACCTATGTCACGAACGACTCCGCGGCGTTCTCGATTGGCTTCGGCATCACCTGGATCTTCACCTTGATCTCAACGCTCGCCGCACTCGCGCTGATTTGGTATTTGCGCAAAATCGAAACACTTGGCTGGGCTGCGATGGCCGGCATCGCACTTGCCGGCATCACCGGAAACCTGATCGATAGGTTCATCCGTGCGCCTTTCGCCGGAAGCGGTCACGTTGTCGATTACCTCAAGATCCCTTTCAACTTTCCGATTTTCAATTTGGCCGACTCGCTGATCGTGGGCATGGCGATTCTCACAGTGCTGCGCATCCTTGCCGGGCACCAGCTCGGCAAAGCCGGCAAGCAAGCAAAGAATGACTGACTCAAGGCAGCTGCCTGTGCCTGACGGGCTTGCGGGTGAGCGACTCGACGCGGCTCTAGCCAAGATGCTCGGGCTCTCGCGCTCTGCCGCCGCCGATCTTTGCGAAGCAGGGCTGGTCACTGTCGATGGGCAAGTGGGCAACAAGTCACAGCGAGTGCTTGCCGACCAGTGGGTCGAGGCGGCACTGCCAGCAGTGGTCAATCGCCTCGAGGTCGTTGCCACAGACGTTCCTGAGCTAACCGTGATCTACCAGGATGAAGACCTCGTCGTCATCGATAAGCCAGCTGGTGTCGCAGCCCACCCCTCGGTCGGCTGGGATGGCCCAACTGTTGTCGGTGTGCTCGCTGCCAGGGGCATCCAAGTCTCGACCTCTGGGGCCGCCGAACGTCAGGGCATCGTTCAGCGCCTCGATGTCGGCACCACGGGCCTGATGATGGTCGCAAAGAGTGAGCTGGCCTATTCGAGGCTCAAGCAGGCGTTTCGCGACCGCACG
>CAITNA010000042.1 GCA_903893675.1 uncultured Micrococcales bacterium | reverse complement strand
GGTTTTCTACCTGGATGCGAACCGCTCGGTGATCGATGTTTACAACATGGGTTGGAAGCAATACCTGAAGCAACGCGAGTCTGACGAGGAGCGCCGCAAGCGCGAGCGGCAGAACGCCGAGAAGAAGGCCAGCCAGCTGCAACTGCAGGCCGCGCGATTCGGCGCAAAGGCATCCAAGGCTGCCGCAGCACAGCAGATGATTCGTCGCGCAGAGAAGTTGGTTAGCAACCTCGATGACGTTCGCGAAGCCGACCGGGTTGCGAACATTCGTTTCCCAGACCCAGCCCCTTGTGGCAAGACGCCACTGATGGGCGAGAACCTCAGCAAGAGCTATGGCTCGCTCGAGATTTTCACCGCAGTAGACCTAGCCATCGACAAGGGCAGCAAGGTAGTCATCATTGGGCTGAACGGTGCTGGCAAGACCACTCTGCTGCGCATCCTTGCCGGCATCGACAAGTCAGACACCGGTGAAATCATCGCGGGCCACGGCTTGAAGATCGGCTACTTCGCACAGGAGCACGAGACGCTCGACGTGAACAAGTCGGTGCTCGAAAACATGCAGCGCTCGGCTCCACACCTGACCGATGTCGATGCGCGCAAGGTGCTCGGCTCGTTCCTGTTCAGTGGCGACGACGTCGCAAAGCCCGCGTCTGTGCTTAGCGGAGGCGAGAAGACTCGCCTGGCCCTGGCTTCGCTGGTGGTTTCGTCAGCAAACGTTTTGCTCTTGGATGAACCAACCAACAACCTTGACCCCGCCAGCCGCGAGGAGATCTTGAAGGCTCTGGCTTCATTCAAGGGTGCAATCGTTTTGGTCTCGCACGACGAGGGAGCGGTGCTTTCGCTAAATCCGGAGCGCGTTTTGATTTTGCCTGAGGGCGACGAAGACCTCTGGAACGACTCCTACGCAGAGCTCATTGCACTGAGTTAACAGCCGCTAGTCGAGCTGCGCGTCCTCAAAGGCGCTGTCTGCATCCTTGCGCTTGGTTTTGACAATGCCCGCGCGAGCCTGACGCTCTTTGCGAATCGCCCAGAACAGGGCGACCACGGCCATCAGTGCAAACAGAATCCACTGCAGGGCATAGCTCAGGTGATTGCCCTCATCGAGATTTGGTTTGCCAAGCGGAGTGAGCAGGCCGTGCGGTTTTGATTCGCTCGCCATGCGCACATACAGGTGTTGGTACACGCGGTCTTTGATCTGCGCCTTTTCTGCAACCTTGGCGACATTGATGCTCGCGACTTGCCCTGCCGGGGTGGTTCCGCCGAAAGCAGGCTCTTGCTCACGGATGCGCGCTACAACGGTCTGCTGCTTGCCACTTGGCACGCCGAAGTTTTTCGGAGCTGAATAGTTTGCGTCGCTAGAGATCCAACCGCGCTCAACCAAAACGATGAGCCCGTTGGTCAACTGAAAGGGAACAACCTCGAGAAAACCGGATGCACCATTCAGCGGGCGATTGCGAACCAGCAGCGCATTGAGAGGAAGGTAGTGGCCGGTGAGAGTGACCTGGCGCCATTCGTTTGCAGGGTGAAAACCCCATGGCTTCTCGAGTAATTCGAGTGCGACAGGTGCCGAGTTGTAGTTGCTGTCGAGCCTGGTCATTGCGCCGACAGCCTCTTGGCGCCTGCCGAACTGCCAGTTCGAAAGAAACACGCAGGCAATTGAGAAAGCAACGACGAGGGCCAGCCAGCCCAACCAGCGACGAACATCGCTTGCGGTGGTAACTGGCTTAGCGGTCGCGCCAGTTTTAGGCATCGCCATCCTTGGAGACAATCTTGAAGTCGCTTGCCTGCACCTTGACCGCAGGGGCCTCGAGAACCGGCGCTTGCTGCGAAACCATGGTGGCCTTCGAGCGCTCGGAGTCGCCAATGGCATTTGCGAAAACGACGGCAAAGTAAGGCAGGAAGATGGCACCTGCGAAACCGAGCCACATCAGCCAACCCTTGGCATAAACGCCGACGATGATGCAGATAACGCGAACTGTCATGGCGATCAGATAGCCGCGCATCCTGCGCTTGCGCTCATCCTCAGGAGATGACTGCAGGCTGGTGACGCTCTGAACTTCTGGCATTGAGACCTTCGCGTTTAGGGGGTGCATTAAGCCTAAAGACTAGACTTGCCCTGACTTATTCCCGAGGAGTTTCGATGAGTGAACGCGTCGTCTTGGTCACAGGTGGCAACCGTGGCATCGGTTTCGCCATTGCTGAAGAGTTCGTTCGCGCTGGCTACACCAAGGTTGCAGTCACCGTTCGCTCGGGCGAGGGCCCAGCCGGCACCACCGCCTTCAAGGCCGACGTGACCGACCCGGCCAGCCTCGATGCAGCCTTTGCCGAAATCGAAGCCCAGCTCGGCCCAGTCGAGATTTTGGTGGCCAATGCCGGCATCACCCGCGACACACTGCTGATGCGCATGAGCGACGAGCAGTTCGAAGATGTCGTCAACACCAATCTCAATGGCGTATTCCGCGTGCTGCGCCGCGCAACCATGGGCATGATCAAGAAGAAACACGGTCGCGTGATTCTCATCGGTTCGGTCGTCGGCCTTCTCGGCTCTGCCGGTCAGGTGAACTACTCGGCAACGAAGTCGGCCCTAGTAGGCATGGCCCGCTCGATCACCCGCGAACTCGGCAGCCGCGGCATCACCGCAAACGTTGTCGCCCCGGGATTCATCGACACCGACATGACCTCGGCCCTGCCAGAAGACCTGATCGCCGACTACAAAAAGAAGATTCCCGCAGGGCGTTTTGCTAGCCCGAGCGAAGTGGCCAAAGTGGTCACCTGGTTGGCCTCGGATGATGCCGCCTACATTTCCGGTGCGGTCATCCCAGTTGATGGTGGCCTTGGCATGGGTCACTAGGCCCAGCGAACACAGAGGAGCAAAATGACCAACCCATTGAAGCCAGGCTCACTCGCCGGCAAGGTCGCACTCGTCACGGGTTCATCGCGCGGCATCGGCGCCGACACCGTTGGTTACTTCGCAGCTGCGGGTGCGGCGGTCGTAGTGAACTATCGCAACAAAGAGGCTCGCGCAGCCAAGATCGTTGAAGGCATCAAAGCAGAAGGCGGCCAGGCAATCGCAGTTGGCGCCGACCTGACCGACGCGGCAGCAGTGGCTCACATGTTTGCAGAGGCCGAGAAGAACTTCGGCAAGCTCGACATCTTGGTCATGAATGCTTCTGGCGGCATGGAAGCCGGCATGGGCGAAGACTATGCGATGCGACTAAACCGCGATTCGCAGGTCAATTTGCTCAAGGCAGCGCTTCCGCACATCAAGGATGGCGGGCGAGTCGTCTTCATCACCAGCCACCAGGCACACTTCATTCGAACCACCCCGACCATGCCCGAGTATGTTCCGGTCGCACTCTCTAAGCG
>CAITNA010000041.1 GCA_903893675.1 uncultured Micrococcales bacterium | reverse complement strand
CGCCGCCCGCGCCGAATACCCGGTTCTCGACCCAGAAACCGGCGAGGAACTTGGCACGATCACCAGTGGCGCTCTGTCGCCAACTTTGGGCTATCCGGTGGCTATGGCGCTCATCCTGGCTGGTAAAAAGCAGGTCGGCGACGCGGTTATCGTAGATGTTCGAGGCACACAACTGACCTTCGAAATCGTGAATCTGCCCTTCTACAAGAAAGAGCGCTAACCATGGCTAACCCTGCCGACCTGCACTACACAAAAGAGCACGAGTGGCTCAAGGTAGACGGAGACGTAGCAACTATCGGCATTACGGCATACGCCGCCGACAAGTTGGGTGACGTCGTGTTTGTTGATTTGCCAAAGGTTGGCGCTCGCACCGCATACATGAAGATTTGTGGCGAGATCGAATCGACCAAGTCTGTCGGCGAGCTTTACTCGCCAGTCGACGGCGAGGTCGTCGAGATCAACAGCGCAGTGGTTGGTTCGCCAGAGCTCGTAAACCAGGATGCCTTTGGTGGCGGTTGGTTGATCAAGGTGCGTTTCGACGCACTACCAGCTGACTTGCTCAGCGCAGCAGACTACGACGCACTCACCGGCGAGTAGTAAATGCCGCTGCCACACGAACACTTCGCAGATCGCCACATCGGCACCACCAAAGCAGAACAGCAGCGCATGCTGCAGCTGCTTGGTTACAACTCTCTCGAAGCCCTGATGGGCGCAGCGGTGCCGAGCGTGATTCAGTATCACGGCGGTTCACTGCTCGAAGAGGCTCGCAGCGAGGCAGAGGCGCTTGCCGAACTGCGCGCACTCGCAAACAAAAACCGCGTGACCACCTCGATGATTGGTCTCGGTTACTACGGCACTCACACTCCTGGCGTGATCAAGCGCAACGTGCTCGAGAACCCATCGTGGTACACGGCATACACGCCATACCAGCCAGAAATTTCGCAGGGTCGCCTCGAGGCACTGATTAACTTCCAGACCATGGTCACCGATCTGACCGGCATGAAGACCGCGAACGCATCGATGCTCGATGAGGGCACCGCTGCCGTCGAAGCGATGATGATTGCCAAGCGCGCTGCAAGCAACGAGTCGAACGTGTTCTATGTCGACAACGACTTGCTGCCACAGACCAAGGCGCTTATCGAACACCGCGCCGAGCCATTCGAGTTCGAGATTCGCTACTTCGATGCAGCAACCGAGACCCCGACTGGTGAACACTTCGGTTCGCTCACGCAGTACCCGGGCGCATCTGGCCGACTGGTCGACCTCGCCCCAAGCATCAAAGCAACCAAGGCCCAGGGCGGTCTAGCCATCGCCTCTGCCGACCTGCTCGCGCTGACTTTGGTCGTCGCCCCAGGCGATCTCGGCGCAGACGTTGTCGTTGGCACCTCCCAGCGCTTTGGTGTGCCGATGGGCTTTGGTGGCCCGCACGCCGGCTTCCTCGCGGTTCGCGACGAGCTCGAGCGCTCAATGCCTGGCCGCCTCGTCGGTGTTTCAGTCGACAAGGATGGCGCACCCGCCTATCGCCTAACCCTGCAGACTCGCGAACAGCACATTCGTCGCGAGCGTGCCACCTCAAACATCTGCACCGCTCAGGTTCTGCTTGCAGTGATGGCTGCCATGTATGCGGTTTACCACGGCCCTGCTGGCCTGCGCGCAATCGCAACCGAGGTTCACTCGAAGACCACTCGCCTCGCCCACGCGCTGAAGGCGGCCGGCGTGCAACTGAAGAACGACAAGTTCTTCGACACGATTCAGCTCTGCGGCGTCGACGCAAACGCGATTTACGAGAAGGCTCGCAAGCACAACATCACGATGTGGGTTCACGGCAGCGACTGCCTACAGCTTTCGCTAGACGAGACCACCACCGAGAAGACCCTTGCCGCCCTCGGCGAGATCTTCGGCGTGAGCATCCCAGCTTCGGCACCCAACGCAATCGCAGGTTTCGAGCGCAAGAGCGATTACCTAACTCACGAGGTGTTCAACTCGCACCACAGCGAGACCGCAATGCTGCGCTACCTCAAGCGCCTTGCCGACTACGACTACGCGCTGGACCGCGGAATGATTCCGCTTG
>CAITNA010000040.1 GCA_903893675.1 uncultured Micrococcales bacterium | reverse complement strand
TAAATCTCGATGCGGTAATAGAAGTTCCACAGACGCTCGGCTCGATCGCGGAACCAGACCAGCGGGTCAAATGGGCTCAGGAGGGCAGTGCGGCTGCTCTTGCCGACCTCGGCAAGGGTTGCTGCCACATCCAGCGAGGCTGGAATGTATGCAACTTCTTTCCAGCCCTCGACCTCAACCTGCACGAGCTTCTTTTCTTTGACGAGTTCGGCCAGCAGCGGCTTGATCTTCACGTAGTTCTGTCTGAAATAGTCGGCAAGGTCTTTGCCGGTGGCGACGCCAAGGGCTTCTGCCGATTTCACCAGCAGTTGCTTTCGGGCGACGATTGGGTCGAATGCTTTCGCCATGACCTTCTTTGGCAGCACCTGCTCTGGCAGCGCATACAAGCGTGAAAAACCATCGCGACCCCCGCTGACGACTTCGCCATACATAAACATGTATTCGAGTGCGCGCTTTACGTCGCTCCAACCCCACCACGATCCTCGGCGTTCACCGCGTTCGTGCTCGAAGTCACTTTGCGAAAGTGGACCGCGGGTTCGAATCTCGCCCTTGATCCAATCCAAGAATTCACGGTTGTCAGCAGCCCACTTCTCATAGCGCTCGCGAGTGCCGCGCTGGTTGTATTCCTGGCGGAACCCAAAGAGTGGATAGTGCTCGGTGCGAATGAACGAGGCCTCGTGGGCCCAATACTCAATCAAAACGGGGTGCTTGCCACCGTGCAGGTCGTCGAGCTCGGCCTTGTCATAGGCGCCGAGGCGCGAGAACAGCGGCATGTAGTGTGCGCGCTCGAAGACGTTCACGCTGTCGATTTGCAGCACGCCAAGGCGGTCGATGGTCTCGAGAACCGACCCCGGTGCGCTCGACTCGTGCAGGCCGGTGGCGTGCAGTGCGAGCATCCTGGCGTCTTGCAGAGAAATCGATATGGAAGGCTTCGGGGTCATCAAACTAAACTTTAGCCTTATGACTACCACCCACGTTCCGACCCTTGCCGAGTTTGAGCAGGCGCTTATCAATGTGCGCCAGGTTGCCGTGGAGACCCCGATTTTGCACTCGAACTTTCTCTCGCAGGTAGTCGGGCACGACGTTTTTCTGAAGGCCGAGAACCTGCAGCGAACCGGCGCATACAAGCTTCGCGGCGCCTTCAACCGCATGAGCAAACTCACCAAGGATGAACGCAAGCGCGGAGTCGTTGCGGCCTCGGCCGGCAACCACGCGCAGGGTGTTGCTCTGGCAGCGAAGAAGCTCGGCATCAAGGCCACCATCTTTATGCCGGTCGGCGCCAGCCTGCCGAAGTTTGAGGCAACCAAGAGCTATGGCGCGAATGTTGTGCTTCAGGGCGCTGTGTTTGCGGAGACTCTCGAGGCCGCCAAGGAGTATGCGGCAAAGAAAGGCGCGATTTTCGTTCCGCCTTACGACAACCTCGATGTCGTGATCGGGCAGGGCACCGTCGGGCTCGAGATCATGAACGAGCTAGATGATGTGCAGACCATCCTCGTTGCAATCGGTGGTGGCGGTCTTGCTGCCGGCGTTGCAGTTGCTGCTAAGCTCGCGGCCGCAAAGCGCGGCAAGAAGATCCAGGTCATCGGGGTTCAGACCGAGAACGCGGCGAGCTATGTTGCCTCGCTCAAGGCGGGCAAGCCGACTCAGATATCGACCAAGGCAACCATCGCCGACGGCATTGCCGTTGCCAAGCCTGGTCAGATTCCGTTCGACCTAATCAAGAACCACATCGACAAGGTGGTCACCGTCAGCGACTCAGAAATTGCGCAGGCGATTGTTGTGTTGCTCGAGCGCTCGAAGCTTGTTGTTGAGCCTGCAGGTGCCGTCGGGGTTGCCGCGCTGCTGACCCGCAAGGTCAAGCCGAAGGGCAAGACTGTTGCAGTTCTCTCTGGTGGAAACATCGACCCAATGCTGTTGCAGAAGGTTATTGGCCACGGCCTCGAGGCCGCTCAGCGCAACACCACTATCAGCGTCATGCTGCCAGATCGCCCGGGCCAGCTCGTGAAGACCGCCGAGGCCATTGCTCGTGCTCACGGAAACGTGGTTGAGGTCGTTCACACTCGCCACGGCGGTGGCTTCGACATTGGCGAGGTTGAGCTCAAGCTTTCGGTCGAGACCTCGGGTGCGGCTCACCGCGATGAGGTCATGAAGGCCCTCAAGGATGCCGGGCTCAAGGCCCGAATCGCCAGCGAGGAATAACAGGTAGCTTTCAGGCTATTGCCAGCCGCGGGGAGCAATCTGGAGGCAACTGCATCCGAGGGAGCCAAATGTTCTTCACCTATCTGCGCCGCGAGCTAACCAAACGCCGCAAGCAAACGATTCTTATTTCAAGCGGCATGGCCGTGGCAATTGCCCTTGTGCTGATCGTTAGTGGCCTCGGCAATGGCATCAAGTCGGCCCAGGCCCAGGCACTCAGCGGCCTCTATGGCGTTGGAACAGACATCTCAGTTTCGAAGACTCAGGCCCCTGGCGCAGGTGACTTCCGCCAGCGGTTCCAGATCGGTGCGGGCCAAGGCAGCACCAACGGACAGACTCGAACCTTCAATCGCAGCAACCTTCGCACCCAATTTGGTGTGGGCACCCTTACCGACGCCCAGGTAAAGGCAGTTCAAGGCGAGGCGCTCGTCAAGGCAGCAGTTGCGACGTTGAAGCTCAACTCAATAACTTTCAACGGCACCCTTCCGACCTTCAACCAGAGCACCGGTTCTAACTCGAACACCGGCACCAACGGCCTGGGTGGCAACGCTGGACAAAACGGTTTGCCTTCAACAGGCTCAAACCCACAGCCAAGTTTTGGCGGCAGCACCCAAGGTGGATTCCACGGTGGCTTTGATGGCAACGGCGGCTCGCAGTTCGATGTCAGCTCATTCTCGGTCGAAGGTGTTCCGACTGACGTGCTCACCGCCGGCCCGCTGTATGACGTAACCATCAACTCGGGTCGCACCTTCACAGCCGCTGATGCAAACGCATACAACGTGGTTCTCGACAAGACCTATGCAACGGGTCAGTCGTTGAAGGTTGGCAGCACTGTGACAATCGCATCCAAGAAATTCACTGTGATTGGCATCGTTCAGTCGAAGACCGCGTCGAGCACTGCTTCAAACGCATACGTGCCAATCGCGCTAGCTCAGACTCTTTCGAGCAACTCAGGCGCTTACACGAACGTGTATGTGACCGCTAAGGACTCCTCGCAGATTTCGACTCTCAAGGCTGCAATCAAGAAGGATGTTTCTGGTGCCACGGTTTCGTCTCAGGATGATCTGGCCTCAAGTGTCTCTGGTTCGCTGGGCACTGCCTCAAGCCTTACCAACTCGCTGGGTGGCTGGCTTGCAGCGGTTGTCTTGCTCGCGGCATTCGCGACCGCAATCCTTTTCACCACCTCGGGCGTGAATCGTCGAGTTCGTGAGTTCGGAACTCTGAAGGCCATCGGCTGGAGAAGCAATCGAATCGTGCGCCAAGTGGTTGGCGAGTCAATCGTGAATGGCCTGATCGGCGGAGTCTTCGGAGTGGTGCTTGGCACTGCCGGCGTATTCGTGATCAACGCCTTTGGCCCGACCCTCTCGGCTGGCGTCGCGTCTGCAACCCGCGGTTTTGGCGGCTTCCCAGGCGGCGGAAACCTGCCTGGTGGCGGCTTGCCGGGTGGTGGCCCGTTCGGCAGGATGGCCGCATCAACAGCAACGAACATCCAGCTGACCGCTGCAATCGAGCCGTACATGTTCATCCTGGCCATCGCATTCGCGCTGATTGGTGGCCTGCTTGCAGGTGCAATCGGCGGCTTGCGAGCAGCCAAACTCAGCCCAGCAGAAGCACTAAGGAGCGTGGCATAAATGCCTAGTTACAAGAGCAACCAAGATGGCTTCGTTTACAGCCTTGAAAACGTATCGAAGACCTACAAGACCAATCGTGGAACTGTCGATGCGTTGAAGAACGTGTCGCTCAAGATCAAGAACGGCGATCTGGTTTCGATTCAGGGCCCGACCGGTGGCGGCAAGTCGACTTTGCTGCAGATACTTGGTGGGCTCGACCGACCAACTTCGGGCGAAGTTCTGCTCGACGACGAGAATCTTGCGAAGAAGAACGATGCCGCGCTGGCCGACATCCGTGCTGACAAGATCGGTTTCGTTTTTCAGACCTTCAACCTGATTCCAACTTTGACTGCGCAAGAGAACGTCGAGATGGCTCTCGTGCCACAAAGTGTTTCAGACGACGAGCGTCGCGATCGGGCATCCGCGGCTCTTGCCTCGGTCGGTCTAGCTGAGCGCGCAGGTCACCTGCCAAGCGAGCTTTCGGGTGGTCAGCAGCAGCGCGTTGCAATTGCCCGCGCACTCGTGAAGTCACCTGAAGTTTTGCTTGCCGACGAACCAACCGGCAACTTGGATGAAGGCACCCGAGACGAAATCGTGGCGGTTCTCGAGAAGCTCCACAAGGAGCAGGGCATCACGCTGATCATCGTGACCCACGACTCGCAGGTTGCCAAGCGCGCAAAGACCCACCTTCGCATTGAGGGCGGGTCGGTTTCGGTTACTAGCCGATAAAGGTTTCGACGTTTAGCACCTTGACCGCAAAGGTCTTGCCGTTAGGTGCGGTGTAAGAACTCTCAGCGCCGATTTCCAAACCTAGGATGGCCTTGCCAAGCGGCGAATCTGGGCTGAAGACGGCGAGTTCATCCTGGTCTTCTGCTACCTCTTGGCTGCCAAGCAAGAACTTCTGCTCGTTGCCGTTCAGGGTGATGGTCACAACTGTGCCTGCCTCGACGATGCCGCTGGCCTCGCGCTCTTCGTCGACGGTTGCCGATGCGAGCATCTCTTCTAGACGCACAATGCGGGCCTCGTTCTTGCCCTGCTCCTCGCGAGCTGCATGGTAGCCGCCGTTTTCCTTCAGGTCGCCCTCGGCGCGAGCCTCAGAGATCTTGTGGGCGATTTCCTTGCGGCCGGCGCCCTTGCGGTGCTCGAGTTCGGCGGCGAGACGGTCGTAGGCCTCTTGAGTGAGCCAGATTCCTTGTGATTCAGACATAGTTTTGAAAGTTTATTTCACCCAGCAGGCTTTGACCACGCCGGTCACTGCCTTCGAAACGGTGTTGACCAGGCTGGTCTGTTGCGGTGCCCCTGCCGGAACGTCGACCTCGCGCTCGCCAACAATCACATACTTCGAGTCGAGGGCCTGCAGGTCGCAGGTAATTGCACGGTTGCCGGCGTTGCTCACGCTGTAGGTCACGCTGACCTGTTGATCGGAAACCACCTGATAAGACAGGGTGTTTGGCGACGGGGTAGTGGCGTTGGTCTGGGTGACAAAGCCCGCCCAAATCAGAAAGCTCAGGGTGGCTACAACCGCCACGGATGCGCCAAAGATGAACTCGCGGCGGCGCGAGCGCTTCGTGCGGCCGTAGCGGGCATCCAAGATTTCTTGCTGGTTCATCGCCTTAAGGCTAACCGAGGCGGCGATACTAGAAGCATGCATTTCGCCATTAGTCAGTTGATTCACGCGGCCTCGACTCCGAGCCCTACCCCAACCACCGACCCAGCCAACACTTTTTACAGCCCTGGCACCGTCGGTTTCTTGGCGACCTTCTTTGTGACTGCCGCTGCGATCCTGCTGATCTTCGACATGGTTCGTCGCGTTCGTCGCGTTCGCTACCGCGAGGAGATTCGCCTAAAGCTCGAGGCCGAGGCTGAGGCTGCGGCTGCGCCGGCCAAGGAGCCTGCCGCGAAAAAGCCTGCCGCTAAGAAACCGTCAAGCACCAAGGCTGCCGGCAGCCGGGCTAAGAGCAATAAGTAGCGACGCCGTCCAGTGGCACATGAATGCCACAACTGTCAGTGCGTGAAAAATCTCGTGAAAACCAAAGTGACCCGGAATCGGGTTCGGTTTCTTTAGCCCATAGATAACTGCACCGACCGAGTAGCACAAGCCGCCAGCGAGAATCAGAATCATCATCGCGAAGTTGGCGGCGAAGAGGTCCGCGATAAACGCGAGGGCAGACCATCCGAGAAGAAGATAAATCGGAACATATAGCCAGCGCGGAGCGTTGATCCAGAACACGCGGAAGCCGACGCCCAAAACGGTGAGCGCCCAAATCGCGATGAGCAACCACAGCCCGCGACTTGCCGGCAAGGCGAGAAGCGTAATCGGCGTGTATGAACCTGCGATGAGCAAGAAGATGTTTGCGTGGTCGATGCGCTTGAGCGCTTTCTTCACGCGCGGGCGCCAGTTGAAGCGGTGGTAGAGCGCCGAGTTGCCGAACAGCAAGAATGAGCTTGCGAAGAACACGGCCGATGCGGTCTTTGCGACCCAGCCATGGGCCAGCACGATCAGCACAATTCCGCCGGCGATCACAAGCGGCAGAACGCCGGTGTGAATCCAGCCGCGCCAGGTCGGCTTTACCTCTTGTTC
>CAITNA010000039.1 GCA_903893675.1 uncultured Micrococcales bacterium | reverse complement strand
GGCCCGAACCTTGCCATCGAGATCGCGGGCGAGCAGCCAGCGGCATCGGTTGCATCTTCGGTTTCGCGCGACACCGCAATCGCGGTTGCCGAGGCGGCCACCAACTCTTACTTCACCACCTTCACCAACTCTGATGTCATCGGCACCGAGTTCGGCGGCATCTTGAAGAACCTCATCGCGGTTGCCATCGGCATCGTGAACGGAGTTGGCTACGGCGAAAACACCAAGGCCTCGATCATGACCCGCGGTCTTGCCGAAATCTCGCGCTTCGCAGTTGCCTATGGCGCTCAAGCGAACACCATGGTTGGTCTCGCCGGCTTGGGCGACTTGATCGCAACATCCGAGTCGCCGCTTTCGCGAAACCACAAGGCCGGCGAAATGCTCGGTCGCGGTTATTCGCTTCGCGAGGTGCTCAAGCGCATGTCGCAAACCGCAGAGGGCCTTGCATCGGTCAAGCCGATTCTCGCGCTAGCTGAAGCTAAGGGGGTGACCATGCCGATTGTGGAGCAGGTCAACGCTGTGCTCGAGGGTCGCATGTCGCCGCGCGACATTGCACCGACCCTGACTCACGAAACCGACGGACCGGTGCGCGAATAGTGGCTCGACTCAAGGTCGCGATTCTTTTCGGTGGCCCTTCATCGGAGCACGAAATCTCTTGCGCCTCTGCCGCCGGAGTTCTCGGCGCAATCGATCGCGACAAATACGAAGTGGTGCCGGTCGGCATCACCAAGGATGGCCACTGGACCCTCGCTGCCGACGACTCGCAGAAGTGGGCGCTTCGCAAGGGAGATCTGCCCGTGGTTCACGACGAGGGCAACCGAGTTAGCTTTGCCACCGACGGCTCGCGCGAGCTGGTCTATCGCGACGCTCACGGCATTCGTTCGCTCGGCATAATCGACGTGGTTTTCCCTGTGCTTCACGGCCCATACGGCGAAGACGGCCAGGTTCAGCGTGAACTTGAGGCAATAGGCGTGCCATACGTGGGCAACGGCGTGCTCGCCTCTGAGCGCGGCATGGACAAGGAGCTTTCGAAAGACGCCTTCCTGGCCGCCGGCATTCCGGCAACACCCCACGTTGTTCTCACCTCCGATTCTTGGATGAACGACCCTGAGTCTGCGCTCGAGGCAGTTCGCGGGCTTGGGTCTTTGCCGCTGTTCGTGAAGCCTGCTCGCGCCGGCTCATCGAAGGGTGTCAGCAAGGTCAAGGCGATGGATGACTTTGCGGCCGCACTTGCGGTTGCCTTCGAAGAAGACGAAAAGGTTGTTATCGAATGCGGGCTGAAAGTGCGCGAGGTTGAGTTCGCCGTGCTGCAGTCGCGCGATGGTTCACGACCACGCGTTTCGGTGCCCGGCGAGATCGTGGTCAAGACCCGTGAGTTCTATGACTTCGACGCTAAGTATCAAGACGAAGATTCTGTTGATCTGGTTGTTCCTGCGAAGGTCGATGCAGCACTGCTCGTCGAATTACAAAAGTCTGCTGCCGATGCGTTCATCGCGCTCGGTTGCGAAGGCTTGGCTCGCGCCGACTTCTTCGTTACCGACGATGGCTATTTCGTAAACGAGCTAAACACCATGCCTGGCTTTACTCCGCTGTCGATGTATCCGGCGCTGTGGCAGGCGAGCGGCTTGGCCTATGCCGATCTGATCGACGAGCTAATTCAGCTCGGATTGCAGCGCTCGACAGAGTAGGGAAGTAGTGGACTTTGTCTGGTTTGACAATCGCGATAAGCATGGGTTACTTTCGAAAGGTTGCTGATACGCAACTTATCTCAAGGGGGAATTTTGTCCGATATAACTCCAACTCCAGACCCAAAGCAGACTGCCGCAGATTTGAAGGCGGAAAAAGCTCGCCGAAAGGCACTGCGTCCCTGGTTCAAGAAAAAGCGGTTTATTCTTCCGATTGCACTTATCTTGCTCATAGCCGTATCCCGTGCAGCTGGCGGATCAAGCAGTAATTCGAGTGCTGGCGTAGATACTTCATCTTCAAACTCGAACGATTCAAGTTCGAACCCTAATTCGGGTAGTGGCAGTTGGGTTACTGACAACTACCCAGCCTTTACCGCGGTTGACTTTGCCGGAAGCGGCGACGATGTTGTTACCTTGCCTACAGGGGGCAAGGCTGGGATGATTACAGCGACTTACAAAGGTGATTCGAACTTTGTAGTTGAAACCCTGGATTCGTCAAATCAAACGGGTGACCTTGCGGTGAATACAATCGGTTCCTACCAAGGCACTACAGCCTACGGAATCCAGAGCCTTGGTGGCGATGCTGTGAGACTAAAAGTTACAGCCTCAGGCGCCTGGACGATTCACGTAGCACCGCTCAGTGAAGCTCCTGCGTTGCCTCAGGCTGGAAAGGGTGACGGGGTCTATCAGTTCACGAGTTCTGCTGCTCCAACCTGGGCTATCACGCACACAGGACAATCAAATTTCACTGTGACTGAAGAGTCTGGCTCTACGGTCATGGGCCTTTTGGTGAATGAAATTGGAAACTATAAGGGCACAGTCGCTGGTTACTCAGGCCCAGGCCTGGTAATCATCACTGCAGATGGTGCCTGGACAATCGTTTCAAAATAGTTGTCTGAATAATGGGGAGGGTAACCTCCCCATTATTCATTTAAGTTGGAATCAGCCGAGGCAGTGATCGGTTGCTGGCACTTGCTGCACGGCGAGCGACAAATCATCGAGCACATTCACGCCTGAGGCCTTCTTCGAATCGATGACAACCTCCATCGCCGGCTTGCGCGCAAAAGTGATGAAGCGATAGTTCGGCGCGTTGGTCCCATCGACTAGCCAATCGACATTCGAGGCCGTCACGCATTTGAGCTTGCTGACGGTGACCGGTGCCAGCCCGCAGCGAAACAGCACTGCCGAAGGAGTGCCCCAGGCCGCAGTGGCTTGAGCGTCTGTGGTGCGTCGGGCTAGACCATCCGCGGTGTCTGGCAGGCGAACCGAGACGGCTGCGCAGAGCGGGTTGTTCGAGTCGGCAGCTGGGTCAATCGAGACCGTGGCCGAGCAGGCCGAGAGGCTGAGCGACAGGGTGATTGCGGCTAGCGCGCTGCCGAGCATCCGTGAAAAAGTCATCGATTACAGGCTACCTTTGACTGGTGCCAACCATCGCTGAACTCGGAGAGAACGAGAGCCTTCGCCGCACGATCGCCCGTTTGTCGACCACTAACTCGGCAATCGTTGGCCCAGGCGACGACTCTGCGGTCGTCTCTTCACCGGATGGCCGCTTCACAGTCACGACCGACACCCTGGTCGAGGGCCACGATTTTCGCTTGGATTGGTCGACCGGATTCGACCTAGGTTTCAAGGCAATCGCCTCGAACGTGGCCGATGTGGCCGCCATGGGCGCTGTGCCAACTTCTTTGGTGGTCGCATTGATCTGTCGACCAGACACCGACATCGCTTGGCTCGAGGCATTCGCCGATGGGTTGCGAGCCGGCTGCGAGCAGTTGGCTCCTTTGACTGCTGTCGTCGGGGGAGACCTCGCCACAGGCCCAACCACCGTGGTTTCAGTCACCGCTCACGGCGACCTCGAGAGTC
>CAITNA010000038.1 GCA_903893675.1 uncultured Micrococcales bacterium | reverse complement strand
GTACCAGAGGCCGAACGGACGAGCCGGGTCACTGAACAGGTTGATGTAGTTCTGGAACGAGATAGCTGCGAACAGGGTGTTCGTTCCCTCGATGCTGTTGTTTGGGTACAGCGAGGTCGAGAGGATGTAGAGGATCGGGAAGATCGCATACAGGATGAGCGCTAGGCCCACCAAGTGACGCCAACCAGTGGTTAGGAACCACTTGAGCGGCGTGCGGCGCTTCTTCTTGATAATCAGTGGCTTTTCAGTAACTGCAGTTGCGTTAGCCATTAGTTCACATCCTCAAGGGTACGAGTGCGGCGGAAGCTGACGAGCGAGAAGGTTGCGACCACGATGAAGATCAGGATCGAGAACGCACTCGCCAGACCGTAGTCGCGACCGTGTCCGGTCGAGAATGCGATCTTGTAAACGAAGGTGATCAGAATGTCTGTTCCACCCGCATCATAACCACTCGTCGTGGAATCGATCGGCCCACCTCCGGTGAGCAGATAGATCAGCGTGAAGTTATTGAAGTTGAACGCGAACGATGAGATCAACAGCGGAGCCAAAGATACAAACAGCAGCGGCAGCTTGATCTGACGCAAGATCTGCCATGGCGTTGCACCATCGATAGTTGCCGACTCAATCAGCTCGCCCGGGATGGCCTGAAGAGCACCGGTGGTGATCAGGAACATGTATGGGAAACCGAGCCACAGGTTCACAAGAAGAACAGCGAAACGAGCTGGCACTTCTTCGGTGAGCCATGGGATGTGGGCACCGTGCAGAATCACCTGGTTGATGAAGCCCTCATCCTTGTTGAGCAGACCACGCCAGACGAATGCCGAAAGGAACGCTGGGAACGCGTAAGGCAAGATCATGAGCGATCGGTAGATCTTCTTGCCCTTCATGCGCTCGTCGTTGAACAGAAGCGCGATGGCCAGACCGGCAACGAACGTGGTGAACACGGTCGAGGCTGCGAACAGGAAGGTCCAAGAAATGATCTTCAGAAGTGGAGCGCGGAGCTGCTGGTCACCGAAGATGGTTGCGAAGTTACGCAGGCCAACCTGCACTTCCCAACCGATGTTCAAGCAGTCTGGGTCGCCTTCGCCACAGGCACCGAACTTGCCAGGAATCTTGCCATCGATGCGGAAGTAGCCATCCTGGGCAGGAAGGTACTTCTTGCCATCTGAGACGCGAAGGAAGTAGCCCTTCGGGTCTGCATAGATTGCCTCTGGGTTCTTAGGGTCTGCCTTGACGGTGCTGACCCAAATGATTTCCGGCTGGTAGGTGATAGCGGTGGTGAGGTCCTGGGTCTGCAAGAACAGACTCTGGTCACTCGAACTTGCTGGGTAGTGACGACCTGCAAGCTTGTTCGATACTTCGGTCGAGATCTTGTTCGACTCGGCAATCGAGATTGCTTTCCAACCTGGAGCCGAGATTGCGTCTGCAAGGTTTGGGCCGAGGTCGGTGAGCAACTTCACACCACACTGATCTGGAGTGACGGTGGTTGCGTTGCTCTTGATCACTTGCTGAACCGCTGTGTTACAAGCAGGAATCTCCTGCAACTTCAAATCTGGAGTTGCGAGCAGAACTTTTCCACCAACTGGATCGGTGAACAGGAAGCCCACGTTCGAGCCGTCAGCGTTTACCTTGCCGGTTGCACTGACTAGGTGAACGTCATACTGAACCGAACCGTCAACAGGCTGCGAACCAGCTTCGTTCAACGCGGTAACAGCGAGCTGCTCGCTGCCGTTATGCGACGAACCGTAGTTAGTGAATGCGGTGTATGCGCTGAACAGCAAAACATAAATCTGGAATGCAATCAGAAGGATTACACCTGGAGCCAAATACTTGGCAGGCAATCCGCCGCGACGCAAATAGAGGTAGTTCACGACGAGCATCGCGAACAGTCCAACTGCGAATGCAACCCAAAGGTGCTGCATAAACAGGATGAACAAAACGAAAATCGTTACGGCATCGAGAATGGCGAGCAGTGAGATCTTGAACAGCGTGCCGCGAAGACTTGGAGTGCCTCCGTCATACAGGTTCTTGACCGTCTTGCGCTTTACATTGCTGCGATCCGGACCACCAGCGAGTGGGTTGGTCATGGGCTACCTCCAGTGGTATTGCAAACTAAAGACACTCTATTAGCAAACAGGCGGGCTCTAGCCCCTAAACAGCTTCTTCGTTACCTTTTTGAGAGTTTTGGCCGAGCATAAAAAATGGGGCCTCGCTTTCGCGAGGCCCCACCTTTACTTTTGAAACTGATTAGCCCTTGATCAACGCGCTGATTGCGTCGGTCATTGCCTTCCAGTCAGCAGTTGGGTTGGTCGACTTGCCAGTGATGATCTTGGCTTCAGTCTTGCCCCACTTGTCCCAAACCGAGTCCATTGCTGGGTTGTTCGGCATTGGAACTGCGTTCTTGCCTGCAGCCGAGAATTCCTTGACTACTGGGTCGTTCGAAGCAATTGCAAGAGCTGCCTTGTTAGCTGGTACGAAGTTGTCCAGGTTGAAGTAGTTAACTCCAGCTTCCTTGCCAGCAAGGTAGGTCAACAACGAGGTAGCGCGTACAACGTCAGTTGCTGGGCTGTTGGTGATCATTCCACCCTTTACACCCATGAACTGCTGTGCAGTCTTGCCACCGAAGGTTGGGATAGCCGAGATAGCGAAGTCCTTGTCAACAACCGACTTGGTGTTGCACGAAGAGTTTCCGCCTTCAATTGCCGAGATAGCCCATGGACCAGTGATCCAGTACTTCAGCGAACCGGTCTTGATGCCACAAACGGTCTTGTCCCAGCTAGCGTCTGCCTTTCCGAAGAATGCAGGGCCCTTAGCTGCGAGGTACTTTGCGAAGGTTGCACCTTCAGCGCCGTCCATACCAAGAGTGGTGGTCCAACCCTTTGAGGTCGAGTCGAATACTGGTGCACCGAACGAGCTCTGGATTGGGTAGAAGTGGTAAGGGTCGCCGCCTACTGAACCGTAGGTACCAACCTGGAGCTCGCCGTTCTTGATCTGCGATGCGTTGGTTGGAGCCTTTGGAGCGCTCTTAAGGCTGCGGACTAGGCCGATGTTCTCGGTCCAGAATGGAACACCGTACTGCTTGCCGTTGTAAAGGAAGCCAGCAAGTGCGTTCGACGCGAGGGTCGAGGTCTGTGCTGCTGCAAGCGACACTGGACGAACTACACCCGAAGCAACCAGGTTGCCGGTCCAGTCGTGTGCTGCTGCGAGAAGTAGGTCTGGGCCGGTGCCTGCAGGAACTGCAGTCTTCAGCTGGTCGCGTACGGTGCCGAAGTCCTTTCCAGTTACGGTTACGGTTACGCCGTTAGCTGCTGCCCAGGTTGCAATTGGAGCAGTGAAGTCAGCCTTACGTGCGCTGTCAACCCATACGAGGAGGGTTGGGGTGTCTGCGATTGCTGGAGTGCTTGCTGCGAACAGCGTGCCAACAGCCAAAGTCGCCACTGCGGCAGCGATGCCGCTCTTGCGAATCTTCATGTGTTACCTTTCGAAACTACGTAGTTGAAGGACTTGCAATCAAGTCCCTACTATCCAACCGCTTTATCCGCCTTTTTGCCAGTCAATAGGCCTCCTATTTGGTTACGGGTTGGTCACAATTTGTTTACCCAGGGATGAGCGCATCCTGTGAGATTTTTGCCCCTAATCTTGGAGGCATGTCGAATTCACCTATCTTGTATCAGACCAAAGAAAACCCTGAATGGTGGCGCTCTAGCGTCATTTACCAGATCTACCCTCGCTCGTTTGCCGATGGCAACGGCGATGGCATGGGCGACCTCAAGGGCATCGAAAAGCGCCTTCCAGCCCTTGCAGAGCTTGGCATCGACGCCATCTGGTGCTCGCCTTTCTTTAAGTCGCCTCAGAAGGACGCCGGCTACGACGTCAGCGACTACAAGGACATCGACCCACTTTTCGGCACCCTGGCCGACTTTGACGACCTGGTTAAAGAGGCAGACCGCCTAAACATCAAGATCATCGTCGACTTGGTGCCAAACCACTCTTCAGACCAGCACGAGTTCTTCAAGGCAGCCCTGGCTGCTGGCCCAGGCTCGCCAGAGCGTGAAATGTACATGTTCCGCGACGGCAAGGGCGAAAACGGCGAATTGCCGCCAAACAACTGGGAGTCAGTCTTCGGCGGCATCGCCTGGACCCGCATCACCGAGGCCGATGGCAAGCCTGGCCAGTGGTACCTGCACATCTTCGACTCTTCGCAGCCTGACCTGAACTGGGACAACCCAAAGGTTCGCGACATGTTCGACGGCGTTCTGCGCTTCTGGCTTGACCGCGGCGCAGCCGGCTTCCGCATCGACGTTGCCCACGGCATGATCAAGCGGGCTGGCCTGCCAGATGTTGAAAAGGCCGACTCGCACATGGGTGGAGCCAAGGCCGAATCTGAGATGAGCATCCGTGAACTAGAAGAGAAGAACCCATTCTGGGGTCAGCCTGAGGTTCACGAGATCAACCGTCGATTCCGCAACGTGCTCAACGAGTATGAGAACCGCGCGATGTGTGGCGAGGCCTGGGTCATGCCGCTTGAGCGCATGGCAACCTGGGTTCGCCCAGACGAGTACCACCAGACCTTCAACTTCGGCTACCTCGAGACCCCTTGGAACAAAGAGAAGCTGCACAAGGTAGTTACCGAGTCGCTGAAGGTATTCGGCGATGTTGGCGCACCTTCTACTTGGGTGCTCTCGAACCACGACGTGATCCGCCACGTGACCCGCATGGGTTACGACCAGATCCCGAAGCAGGGTGACGGCATTGGCCCGAACTCACCTCAGCCAGACGAAGCACTCGGACAGCGTCGCGGTCGTGCCGCAACCGCGTTCATGCTCGGTCTGCCTGGTGGCGCCTACATCTACCAGGGTGAGGAGCTCGGTTTGCCTGAGCACACCACTCTGGGTGAGGCATACCGCGAAGACCCAACCTTCTTCCGCACCAAGGGTGAGCGCGTTGGTCGAGATGGCTGCCGCGTTCCAATTCCTTGGGAGGCAGGCGTCAACGAGTCGAACGGCTTCTCGTCAACCGGAAAGTCTTGGTTGCCACAGCCTGACTCATATAAGAAGTACGCACGCAGCAACCAGGAAGGCGTAGCGGGTTCGACACTCGAGCTCTACAAGCGTCTGCTTAAGGTTCGTCGAGAACTTTCGATGGGCGCCGGCAACTTCCGCTGGGCTCCTGAATTCCAGGATGGCAACACCCTCGCCTACATCAACAACGGTGTGCTGGTGCTTAGCAACTTCGGCCCAGACCCAGTTGTTGTTCCTGCAGGCGAACTGCTCGCAACCACTCAGCACGACTTGCTGATTGAAGGCGAGCTCGAGATTGACCAGACCGTTTGGATCAAGCTCTAGGCGATGCCTAACCTTTCACACGCTGAACGCCACCACTCTTCTAATCGGAACGAGTGGTGGCGTTCTGGCGTTATTTACCAGATCTATCCGCGTTCGTTCTCTGATGCAAACGGCGATGGCATTGGTGACCTTCGCGGAATCACTTCGCGACTCGATGCAATTGCTGCGCTCGGCGTCGATGCGATCTGGCTTTCACCTTTTTATAAGTCGCCGCAAAAAGATGCGGGCTACGACGTAAGCGACTACTGCGATGTTGATCCGCTGTTCGGTTCGCTTCACGACTTCGACGCAATGCTCGCTCGCGCTCACGAACTCGGGCTTCGCGTTTTGATTGACCTGGTTCCAAACCACACGAGCGATCAACACGTTTGGTTCCAGCGCGCGCTGGCCGCGCATCCGAGTGATGAGGCTCGCGATTTTTATCACTTCAAGGATGGCCGTGGTGTCGACGGAAACGAGCCGCCGAACAATTGGGTTTCGATGTTTGGCGGGCCAGCGTGGACTCGCACTCGCGATGTGCAGGGCAATCCGGGCCAGTGGTATCTGCACCTGTTCGACTCGTCTCAGCCAGACTTGAACTGGGTGAACCCGGCAGTGCAGGCTGAGTTTGAGAAGATCTTGCGATTCTGGCTCGACCGCGGTGTCGATGGTTTCCGAGTTGATCAGCCCCACGCGATGGCCAAGGCCGCGGGGCTGCCCGACCACCCTGACGTCGAGCGCGCAGGCGCTGGCTTCATCGAGGGCGAGGCTTCACCGCCGATGTGGTTCCAAGAAGAGGTGCACCCGATCTTCCGTCGCTGGCGTGCAATCTTGGATGAGTATCCGGGCGATCGTGCAATGTGCGGTGAGGCATATGTGCTTCCGCTTTCGTTCATGGCGAAGTGGGTTCGCCCAGATGAATTCCATCAAACCTTCAATTTCAGATTCTTAGATGCCGGCTGGGATGTCGAAAAGCTTTATTCGGCAATCAACGAATCGTTCGCTGCCTTCGATGGCGTTGGCGCGCCGAGCACCTGGGTGCTTTCTAATCACGACGTGATTCGTCACGCATCGCGTTTCGGTGGTGACTACGGTCGCGCAACCGCATCAGATGGAATCGGGCCAAACAACGCGCAACCAGATCGCGCGCTTGGTCTCGCCCGTGCACGCGCTGCAACTTTGTTCATGCTAGGTCTGCCTGGTGCTTCCTACCTTTATCAAGGTGAAGAGCTCGGCTTGCCGGAGCACACCACACTTGCCGGCGAGTTCCGCCAAGACCCAACCTTCGCACGAACCGGTGGCACTCGAGTTGGTCGCGACGGATGTCGTGTTCCGCTGCCGTGGGTTGCTGGCGATGGTGCAGCAAACGGTTTCAACACGACAGGAAAAGCGTGGTTGCCTCAGCCTGAGCTCTATCGCGAATACTCGCGAGATCTGCAAACCCTCGATGAGAGTTCGACGCTGCACCTCTACATGAGTGCGCTTCGCATTCGCCGCGAACTCGAACTTGGTTCCGGCTCATTCGATTGGTTGCCGCAGTTCGTGAACGACACCGCGCTCGGCTACCGCAATCGCGATATCCTGGTAATTCACAATTTCGGCGACACCGCACTGCACCTGCCGCCGGGTGTGGTCATCCTGCGCTCGCAAGCAACAAACTCGGATGCACGTGCAGCGGTCTCGACCACTGACGCCGTCGCCCCGAACGAAACCGTTTGGATTCGCGCCCGCTAATTGGGTTTGGCTAAGCCCACCAATTCGGCTAATCTAGACAGGTTGTTTGCCTCGGCGAGCACTCGGCTAGTTACCCAAGCGGCCAAAGGGATCTGACTGTAAATCAGCCGTCTCAGACTTCGGGGGTTCGAATCCCTCACTAGCCACGAAACCCCAGCCCTCCACGGCTGGGGTTTTATTTTTAAAATCGCTTAAGGCTCCCGAACAGTTCCTCTAAAGCCCCGGCAACAGGCGGTCTCGCCCAGCGAATGCGATAACTTCGCATCCGCTTTGGGCTCGGGGTTCGAATCCCTCACTAGCCACGAAACCCCAGCCCTCCACGGCTGGGGTTTTCACTTTTAACCGCTAGTCTGACGATTGGTTCGGCGACGGACGCCGAGACCAAGTAACACAAAGGAGTGTTATCGGATGAGTTCAAACTCAACAAACGTGGCCCCTGGCCACTCAATCGCAGACCCAGGCGTTCTCGGTCTCGCGGGCTTCGCACTGACCACTTTCGTGCTGAGCCTTCACAACTCAGGCATCGTGCCATCTGCCGTTTTCGCGGTTCTTGGCCTGGCCCTGTTCTACGGCGGCATCGCGCAGCTGCTCGCCGGAATGTGGGAGTTCGTAAAAGGCAACACCTTCGGCGCTCTCGCCTTCACCTCATACGGCGCCTTCTGGATGTCGTTCTGGTACCTAGTTAGCTCGGGCGCCGTCAAGGATGCTGGCAGCGCCGGAGTCGGTGCCTTCCTGTTGGCCTGGACCATCTTCACCGCATACATGACGTTGGCCGCCTTCAAGGGCAGCCGCGTTGTTTTGCTGGTATTCGTGGCCCTGCTGATCACCTTCGTGCTTCTGACCCTCGGCGCCTTCAACGGCGATGCTGCAGGTGCAGGCATGACCCAGATCGGTGGCTACTTCGGTCTGCTCACGGCTGCACTTGCTTGGTATGGCTCTGCCGCCGGCGTGGTCAACTCAACCTGGAAGCGCAAGGTTCTGCCTCAGGGCTAATTGCTCTAATTGGAAGCCCCGTCACTGAAAGGTGGCGGGGCTTTCGTTCGTCGTATTCACCACTTTGAACTAGAAGGTGCGCGAGCAAGGAATTGAGGCAGCACCGCTTGCCCAAAAAAGACAAACCTTTAGTTACTGGCCGGTTGCTTCAGAGACAACTTCTGCGTCGATTGGCTCAGAAACATCAATACTTCCTGAGAACTTAGACTTTGCGGCTAGCCGGCGGTCACGATCTTGGCTGGCGTTGGTTAGTGCCGTTGCCTCAACAATCGAAGCTATGGCCTCGGTCGACATTAGGGATTTCAACGTTTCTGCAAACTCCGAGAAGTTTCTGTAGTCATCGCTCAACGAAGCGACCCGAGCCTCTGCATCGTGCAGTGCAGTAAGTGCATAACCTTCAGCTCGGCTTGTCAAAGCCTCTGCTCGACTTCGAGCCTCTGCGATGATGTGGAAGGTGTCACGTCGGGTTTTCTCCATGAGCGACTCGGCCTCGACCTGGTTGGCTTGCAGCAGTTGTTCGGCTTGAGAGGTGATGGCCGCTGCGCGCGCGTTAGCTTCGTCAAGTGCTATCTCTGCCCTCTTGATAGTTTCTTCGGCACTCCCTGCAGCGGCTGCATACATTGCTTTAGCTTCTTGCTCTGCGTTGTTGCGCTTTTCAGTAAGTTCCAGTTCTGTATCGGCACGCAATTGCTCCAAGCTAGTCAGAGTCGATTCGTATTCGTTGCGCTTCGCGGTCACCTGTGAAGTAATTCGCTCGAGCTCGGCAATGGCGGCGGCGCGTTCTGCCAATACTTGAGCATTTGCTTTGGCTAGGATGTCGGCGGCGTTTGCCTGCGCGAGGACCAATGCATCCTGTGCCTCGATGCGTGCGCGGTTGGTCTCGTTCCTCAATGATTCGACATCGTGTGACGCGTCAGCGCGCAGTCGTGAAGCCTCTAGTTTCCCGGCAGCAACAATCTCGCTTGCTTCCTGCTGGGCCTGAATCTTGATTTCAATGAACTCTTGCTCGGCGTGTGCTCGCTGCGTCTTAATCGCGTTCTCGCTTGCCGTTGCCTTGAGGCTAATGTCGGCGACTTTTTGCTCTGCTTCTACCAACATGCGCGCAACTGTCGCTTCAGCCTTGCGCACAATCTGGTCGGCCTCTGCTTGTGCAGTGTCTCGGATGCGGATTGATTCCTGACTCGCATCTGCAATTAGTTTCTTGGCCTGCTCCTCGGCAACGCGCAGGGTCTGTTCGAATTGCGATCCAAGATCGGCATAACCAAAGTTTGTATTGTTCTTCAGCTTTTCACGAAGCTGTGCAATGTCGATTCTCGCGCTTTCAACTTCTTGTTGACGATGGCGCAAATTCTGCTTTGTTACAGATAGCTCTCCAAGCAAGTCCTTGATCTGAGCATCTACTGATTCTTTTTCGTAGCCTCTAAAGGCCATAGGAAATTGGACGTCCGCCATCTGAACCCGTTCGTGTTGGAGTGTCGTGCAAAAACACTCTAACGCTTTGAAAACAGCCGAAATAGGGCTGAATCGCTTTGATTTATTGACTCGAGCTGGGAACGTGAGGAATATTCGTGGACGCGAATATTTGATGTCGTTGAGGTCAAATTGAATTTCCATTAACCATCAATGCCTCACACCTAAACTTGCCGCATGGCTGATTCATCATTCGACATCGTAAGCAAAGTTGACAAGCAAGAGGCGGCTAACGCTCTCACCCAGGCGCAGAAAGAGATCGAACAGCGCTACGACTTCAAGGGCGTAGGCGCAAGCGTCGAGTGGTCTGGCGAAAAAGTTCTCATGAAGGCCGCAAGCGAAGACCGCGTTCTCGCGGTACTCGACGTATTTCAGTCGAAGCTGGTCAAGCGAGGCATCTCATTGAAGAGCCTCGACGCCGGAAAGCCATTCGCATCTGGCAAGGAATACCGCATCGAGGCGAGCCTCAAGCAGGGCATCGAACAGGATGCCGCCAAAAAGATTTCGAAGATCATCCGTGAAGAAGGCCCAAAGAGCGTGAAGGCTCAGATTCAGGGTGACGAACTTCGCGTGACAAGCAAGAGCCGAGACGACCTGCAAGAGGTCATGTCGCTTCTGAAGGGCAAAGACCTCGAGGTCGATTTGCAGTTCACTAACTACCGTTAAAGAATTTTTGAGAGGCCGCTGGGATGAACATCCCGGCGGTTTTTCTATTCGGCGTCCGTGATTTCGAGCGGTCCGGTCATCGGAAACGCGGTGAGCATTTCGTCTTCGTTGCGCTTCGCCCGTTTGACCACGAAGGCGCTGATGATGCCGGCGATGAAAAGCGTGATGACCGGGAAGATGAAGGCGAGCTGCATGCTCTGCTGAGCGAGCGCGCCCATCAGGGTCTTCGCGCTCAGGATCACGAAGGTGTTGATCATGCTCATGCGCGAGAGCGCCTGCGCGGTAGTGAGCCCGGCGACGTTGCCAGCTGCGGTGAAGAAGCTCGGCACCATTGGGCCGACGCCAAGGCCGGCGATGCCGAAGAACGCCGTAGAGACCGCTAGGCCGAGTACTGGGTTTACGCCGGTGAGCAGCGGGCCGAGAATCGTGCCGAGCAGCAGCATCACAGACCCGACGATGCCGCCCCACTTAGACATCTGCGAGATGTGGAAGCGCTTGGTGACCGGGCCAATTGAAAGTCGAGCGATGATCATCGCGACCGTGAACACCGTGTAGGGAATTGCACTGACGCCTGCGCTGGTCAGCAGCGCGCGCTTCGCGAAGACTGACGACCAGTCGATCATCACGAGCTCAGGCCAGACACCCGAGAATAGGCCGGCGGTTAGCAGCCAAATGAAAGCAGGGGTCTTGAGCCACGGAACTTTTTTGGCGCGAGCCGCTTCGTTTTGGTGGCCGTCGTTGGCTGCATCGAGAAGTTGACGACCAGCGAGCTGGAAGCTCACCAGACAAATCGCGGCGACAAGTGAAATCTGCAAGGTCATCGGCAAGAAGGTAGTGAGCACACCGGCGATTGCTGCCGAGGATGCAGCGCCAACACTCCATGCCGCGTGCATTCCGCCGACGATGGTTCGCTTCATTTTCTTTTGCAGCATCACAGAAGATGCATTGATCGAAATGTTGAATGCGCTAAACGCCATGGTTTGCAAAACCTGCGCGGCCGAAAACTCGAACCAGTTCTGTGACCAAGGAATGAAGAACATTGCAGCGACGCCGATCGAGCCGGCGATGCGAATGACTCGGCGCGTTCCATACTTGGCGACAAGTCGGTGGGTGAAGGTGAGCGGAATCAAAGCACCGAGGCCGGTCATCCCGAGAATTGAACCCCACTGAATGAAGTTGACGCCGATCTGATCAATCAGTTGCGGAATCAGCGGCACGAATGCGGTGGCGGCGAAGCCCTGAACGAAATACATCAGGGTGAGCGCGATTTGAGCCTTGCGCGCTTTTTCCTGAGTGAATTGGGTCACGGTGTAATTCTGCGGATCTCTGACTAAGCGCGACCAAGCAGGCGCTTGATCTCATCGCGGTCAAACAGCTTCACGCGCTCGCGTGCCTGCTCGGCGCCGCGGCTGACTTCTTCGTGGTCGAGCTTGAGCCAGTCGGCCCAGGTCACGAAGTCGACGCCCTTGCCCTCGAGCAGGGTCACGATTGACTCTTCGTCTGGCTGATCTGGGGTCCACCAGGTTGCCTTGTCGGCGATGATGTTGCCGATGGTCTCGAGCGCATCGCTCTTGGTGTGGCCGATTAGGCCGATAGGGCCACGCTTGATCCAGCCGGTGGCGTAAAGGCCTGGCATGGCCTTGCCGGCCTCGTCGAGCACACGACCGCCCTCGTTGGTGATCACACCGCCCTTGTCGTTGAACGGAATGCCAGGCAGCGGGCTGCCAAAGTAGCCGACCGCGCGGTAGACGGCCTGAACCGGGAACTCGCGGAATTCGCCGGTTGGGCGAACGTTGCCGGTGCCGTCGAGCTCGGTGCGCTCAACGCGGAAGCCAGTGACTTTGTCGTTCTCACCGATGATCTCGGCAGGCTGGCTGAAGAAGTGCAGGTGCAGGCGGCGGGTCTGGCCGGTTGGCTGCTGGCCGCGAAGCCCCTCGAGGGTGTTGACCATGACGCGGGTCTGGTTGTTGCTCTCGATCTGAGCGTTCGAACCCTCGTCATAGACGAAGTCTTCTTCGTAGACGATGGTGTCGACGCCTTCGACGTGAACTGCCTCGCGCAACTCGAGTGGCGAGAACTTAACCTGTGCAGGGCCGCGACGACCGAAGACGTGAACATCGGTGACCGGCGAGCTCTTGAGGCCCTCGTAGACGTGACCTGGGATGTCGGTGCTGAGCATCAAGTCGGCTGGCTTCACCAAAACGCGAGCAACGTCGAGTGCAACGTTTCCGTTGCCGATCACTGCGATCTCTTTTGCATTCAGTGGCCAGGTCCGCGCAACGTCTGGGTGCGCGTCATACCAGTTCACGAAATCTGCAGCTCCATAAGAACCATCGAGATCGACGCCTGGGATGTTCAACTGCGCATCGCGAATCGCGCCGGTTGCAAAAATTACTGCGTTGTAGTGACGCTTCAAATCATCGAGGGTGATGTCGGTGCCAAACTTTACGTTTCCGAAGAAACGAATGTCGCCGCGGTCGAGAACTTCGAACAGCGCGCGAATAATTCCCTTGATGCGTGGGTGGTCTGGAGCAACGCCGTAGCGAACCAAACCGTAAGGCGCTGGAAGCAAGTCGAATAGGTCAATCGAAACATCGAAGTCGCGCAGCTCTGACTTGATTAGCAAATCGGCAGCATAGATTCCGGCCGGTCCGGCTCCGACGATAGCGAGTCTGAGTTTCGACATTGCTGTTTTCTTTCGGGTTTAGTTGTCGCGCTCGACGACTTTTTCGGCGAAGTGAATAAGTGCGCGCTTGGTTGGCGAGTCTGGCAAAACATCGAGTGCTGCGATTGCTTCGCGGCCCCAACGCTGAGCCTCGGCATAAGCGAGGTCGGCAACCGGATGCTCGCGCAGCGCCTTCACGACATCGGCAAGCTCGGCATCTGAGGATAGGTCGCCGTCGATGCGAGCAACCAGCGCTGCTGCTGACGGGTCGGTTGCGGTCTGCTGGCGAAGCAGCAGAACCGGCATGGTTGGCACGTGGGCGCGCAGGTCGGTGCCAGGAGTCTTGCCTGATGGGCCGGCCTCAGAGATGTCGATCACGTCGTCGATCAGCTGGAAGGCAACGCCGATCTTCTCGCCGAACTCAGCAAGGGCGCGCTGCTGCTCGGCACTGGCGCCTGCGATCTGGGCACCGAGCACGGCACTGGTGGCAATCAGCGAACCGGTCTTGTCTGCAAGCACCGAGATGTAGTGGTCGAGCGCGTGCTCTTCAGAAGGCACAACCGACTCGTTGAGCTGACCGATGCAAAGGCGCTCGAAGGTGGCCGCCTGCAAACGAATTGCGTCGATGCCCAACTCGACCGAGAGCTTGGATGCACGGGCAAGCAGCAAATCGCCAATCAGGATTGCGCGCGAGTTGCCGTAGACGTGCTGTGCGGTTGCGACTCCGCGACGAGTTGGAGCGTCATCCATGACGTCATCGTGATAGAGAGTCGCTAGGTGAGTGAGCTCAACTACGGTTGCCGCCTCGAGCACGCGACGGTCGACACCACTGCCGAGACGAGCGGCGAGCAAAACCAAGACCGGGCGAACGCGCTTGCCACCTGCTGCGAGCAAGTGACGCGCTGCCTCTTGCTGCACCGGGTCAACGTGTGCGGTTGCCTCAAGCAGCATCGCTTCGATTTTTTCGAGGTCGCTCTCGAGTTCGTTCAGCAGTTCGCGATCTGCGAAGCGTTTTAGTTGTGAAGGCAGCGAAGCCATTAGTTTCCTGCCTTGAATCCGATGTGAATGGCAACGATGCCGAACGAGAGGTTCTTGTAACTCACGCGCTCAAAGCCTGCATCGCGAATCAACGCCGCGAGCGCGTTCTGGTTTGGCCACGCTTCGATGCTTTCGCCGAGATAGTCGTAAGCAATCGGGTTGACGCTCGCGAGCTTCGCGACAAGTGGCATCGCAACCTTCAGATAGAACTTGTAGAACGGGCGAAGCAGCGGCGTGACCTTCGAGAACTCGCAGATCACGATGCGGCCGCCCGGCTTGGTGACTCGGTGCATCTCGCGCAGCGCCTTTGGCACATCGACCACGTTGCGCAGGCCGAACGAAATGGTGGTCGCGTGGAATTCGCCATCCTTGAACGGAAGTTTGGTGGCGTCTGCAAAAACGAACTCGAGCTGTGGGTGGCGCTTGCGGCCCTCGGCCAGCATTCCCTCTGAGAAGTCGCTTGCGACCACGCGCACGCCTGGCTTCAAGAACGAAACCGACGAGGTGCCGGTGCCGGCTGCCAAATCTAGGATGCTCTGCCCCGACTCTGCGGCGACCGCGGCTCGCACCTTGGTGCGCCAGAGGCGGTCTTGCCCGAACGAAAGCAGGTCGTTGGTGCGGTCATAGGTTGGTGCGACGGCGTCGAACATTGCAGCAACGTCATTGGGTTGCTTGTTCAGGTCGGCTTTGCTCACTGAGCAAGTCTAACTTGCGCTGATTTAGTGGTTTTCGGCGCTGTGACGACGGCGCTGGATGAGCAAGGCGGTGAACAGACCAACTGCCCCGACGCCCATGATGCCCAGGCCAAAGGTCGCGGCCTGGAAGAACTTGTCTGCAGGGGTCTTATCGGTGACATCGCTGACGTTCGGGTTGATCGGTGGGTTTGCCGCCGGGTCGACCTGGGTAGCGTTCTTCAAACCTGCGGGGTTCGTCGGGCTGCCTGCACCTGTTCCGGTAACGATGGTGGTCGATGCGCCTTGAAGTGGCTTTGCAGGCAGCTTCGAGCCCTTGACCACCAGTGGCGGCAAGAACACCTTGTCGACGTCGTTGCCGTATTTGTCTTGAAGCTCTTGGTGGTGGTCGGTGTCACCGTCATCTGCGGCGTGTGATGGGCGCACTGACGGAGTCGGCACTACTCGGTTGTGAGTGCGATCTTCGTTGTCATCTGAGCCTCGAAAACTTGGTGAGGCGCTTGGGTTTGGGCGATCATCACCAAAGGCCGGCGTCGTGAGCAAATTGCCTGAGAAAAGAGTGGTGGCTAGGGCCACGCCCGCGACCAGAAGGCAGGCAGTCGCCCTGCGTGCGAACGGACGCACTGGCACTAGGCCCTGACGTTCGAACTGCTTTGGCACGATTGGCTTTCTCAGAATTAGGATTTCAGAAGCAAGTTTAACTTTCGGGCTAGGTCGGCAAAACCGTCTTCTGGCTTCTCACAGACAATGTTCAGTAAGGGCGTTCGCATGGCGGCTCAGCAATTGCGCCTGCACACCATTGCATTGCCTGATTCCCCCGACTTTCGGCTAACCGATCACCTGCCACATCAGCCAACCGTGTTCATTCGCGGTGGCGACGGCCTGGTGGGCGCAGGCGTGGCAGCAAGACTGAGCGCCAAAGGGCCGAACCGCATTGCCGAGCTGGCCGCCAAATGGCGCGAGCTGGTCGCAGCCACCGAGGTCATCGACGAGGTTCAGCGCCCGGGCACCGGCCTGATCGCCTTCGGCTCGTTCGCCTTCGCCGACGACTCTGCAGCCGAGAGCGTTCTTGTGGTTCCCCTTGTCGTGGTCGGCACCCGCGACGGCAAGCGCTGGCTCACCCGGGTTGCTGGTGGCGACGACGCAAATTTCTGGGATGAACCATCCGAGTATTCAAAGAACCCGACCGTCGCGTTCGGCGATGGCGCGCAGACCGCCGAGGGTTTTGCGGCCTCTGTAGTGAATGCGGTTTCGCGAATTGGTGCGGGCGAACTCGAGAAGGTTGTGCTCGCGCGTGACTTGGTTGCGAGTGTTGGCGATTTCGATCTGCGTCCGGCGCTGCGAAAGTTTGCCGAGAAGTATCCGACCTGCTGGACATACTCGGTCGAGGGGTTGTTCGGTGCATCACCAGAGTTGCTCGTGCGTGTTTCGCACAAGCAAGTTTCTGCTCGAGTGCTTGCCGGAACTGCAGCACGTGGAACCGACCCCGATGTCGACTTTGCGATTTCGACCGCGCTTGCTAACTCGCCAAAGAATGTCATGGAGCATCGCTTCGCGGTTGCATCGCTGGTCGAGCAATTGCAAAAGTTTTGCACCACTGTCGATGCCGACACTGAGCCGTTTAGCTTGCAGCTGCCAAACCTTTGGCACCTCGCGAGTGACGTGCACGGCGTGCTCAACGACGAGGCATCTGCGCTCGACCTTGCGGCCGTGCTGCACCCGACCGCGGCGGTTGCCGGCACGCCAACCAAGCTCGCGCAAAAGGTAATTTCAGAACTCGAGCCGTTTGATCGCGGTCGCTATGCCGGCCCTGTCGGATGGCTCGGTGCCGATGGTGATGGCGAGTGGGCGATTGCACTTCGCGGTGCTCAGTTGCGCGATGGCAAAATCACCGCATACGCGGGTTGTGGAATCGTGGCCGAGAGTGACCCTCAGTCAGAGCTCGAAGAGACCGAGCTCAAGCTTCGCCCAATTCGCGAAGCCCTGGCCTAATCGACCAGCAGCACCTCAATAAGAACGCGGCCGCTGAGTTCCAGGGCTCGCTGCAGTTCATCCAAGGTTGAAACCCTCTCGTATTGCCAGCCGTATGCCTGGGCCAGGTGCCAGAAGTCTGCGTTCTGCGGGGTGGTGAACACGCGGCTCAGGGTCTGCTCGTCGACCTGCGAGGCCACCTCGAGCTGAGTGAAAATCGTGCCGCCGCCATCGTTGCCGACGATCACCTGAAGGTTGATGTCTCCATCCATGCGGTCGACAGAGAGCGAACCGATGTCGTGGAGCGCGGTGAGGTCGCCCATCACAGCGCGGGTGTAGCCCTGGGTCTCGTGGTGAATGTGGGCGTATTCCTGATTGGCCAGAGCCACGCCGGTCGCGGTCGCGATGGTGCCGTCGATGCCGGCGAGGCCGCGGTTAGCAAAAACCAAAACCGGCTTGGCCGGTGCAACCAAATCTGCGTCGCGAATCAAACGGCTCGCGCCGAAGACGATGCAGTCGCCCTGCTCTGATGCCTGATAGGTCAGGCGAATCAGATTTGCGCGATCGAGTTTGTCGCTGAACACGAACGGCGATGCAACGTCGGCCTCGCGCCATGCCGAGAGCCAACCGAAGTCAACTTCGCTGTCGACCGAGATCTCATTGACGAATGCCGATGCGCGACGAGCCACATCGAAGCGGCCGTGAGTGCGCGACTCGACAACAATCATTTCGATGTTTTCGTTTTTGAAAAGTTCGGTGACCTTGCGACTAAGTGTTGGCTTTCCAAAAACAATCACGCGGGCAATTTGATTGACAAGCGGATGACCGTGCTCGAGCAATCGTCGATAACCAATGATCGCGTTAGCACCGAAGCGTGCCTCAGACGAGGGTTCTGCGAAAAGCGGCCAGCCGAATGACTCGGCAAGTTCGATTGCATCGTCGGTTGCACCTGCACCTGCGATGACCACGGTCGGAATCGTTCCGTCGAGAACCACCCACTCTGGTTCTGTTAGTTCGGCCTCGAGAAATTCAACGCTCGGTTGCACATCGGCAGCGTTCGGTTCAGCGCTCGAAAGTGGCTCGCGGAATGCGAGATTCAACTGCACCGGTCCAGGCTGATCGATAAGCGCACGCGCCGCTGCCTCGGCAACCGTCACTGCGCGAGCGCGGTGGTCGTCTTCGGCCTCGGGTGCCTCGATGTCGAAAACGGTCGGCACGGCCGAGCCGAAGATGCCCGGCTGATCTGTGGTCTGATTTGCGCCAACCCCGCGAAGCTCGGCTGGGCGATCGGCGGTGAGCACCAGCAGCGGAACGCCCGAGTGGTGAGCCTCGAGAACCGCGGGGTGCAGGTTGGCAACTGCCGTGCCAGAAGTGGTGATCACGATGACCGGACTCTGGCTGGCCAGGGCGGTGCCCAGGGCGCAAAAGCCGCTGGAACGTTCATCCAAGCGCACGTGCAGGCGCAACTTGCCTGCGCTGGCCAACTGCTCTGCCGCGATGGCAAGGGCCTGTGAGCGCGAGCCCGGCGACAAATAGACGTGGCGGGCGCCGGTGGCCCGGGTCAGGTTGACCATGAGTTCGGCCGCGAACTGCTGGGCCGGGGAGCTAGTTGTCATTGTTGTTCTCTCGCAGGCGATCGGCCAGGCGACGCAGGTAGCTCGGGTCGTCGGTGTTTTGGGTCTCGCTTGGCACCGGGCGACCGAGGGTCAAATAGAGAATGCCGCCGATTGGGCTCACAAGCAGGCAAAGCAGAACCCAGAGAGTCTTTGGAAGGGCGCGAACCGCTGTCTTGTCTGCGGCGGCGGCGAAGGCTGTGACGAAAACCGTGAACACCACAAGGATGACGACTCCGAACAACTCCAAACGCATGGTCTAAGCCTAACCAGCCCAAACCTAGACTTGAAGAGTGAAGAATCCCGTTGTGACATATGCCCTGCTGCGACTCGGCGTATTCGCAGTCACGCTAAGCCTTTTGCTGCTGATCAAGTTCAACGCATACTTTGCCACTGTTATTTCGGCCGCAGTGGCACTTTCAGTTTCACTGCTGTTGTTCAGCAAGCAACGCAACGCCGCCTCGACATACATCTATGAATCTCGCAACAAGGCGAAAGACAAAGATTCGGATGTCGAAGACTCAGCGACTGACGGCGACGACCGATAGTCCCCAGCCGAGCAGCACGCCATAGGCAAGCGCTGCAAAACTGGTGAGCTTCAAAACCAAAATCAATTCCTTCGGCGTCTTTGCCGTGAGCACAATCAGCGTCGCCGGTGCAATCAGCAAAATTGCGCCGAGTGCAAAGAAGGTCGCTGGGTAAAGCACCGCGAACAAAAGCCAAATCACCATCGGCAGCCAGATCAGCGCCAAGAAGATCGCCTTCGACCAGTTCTTGCCCACGCGAACGGCGAGAGTCTTTTTGCCGACGTGACGATCGAGGTCGATATCACGGATGTTGTTTACCATCAGCACTGCCGATGACAGGCAGCCCATGGCGATGCCGGCGATGATCGAGTTGTTGTCGAAGTAGCCGAGCTGAATGTATGAGGTGCCCACGGTGGCAACCAGGCCGAAGAAAATAAACACGGCCACTTCACCGAGTGCGGCATAGCCGTAAGGGCTCTTGCCACCGGTGTAGAACCAGGCGGCGACGATTGCGGCAAGACCAACCGCGATGAGCCACCAGATTTGCGTGATCAAAACGATTGCGATTCCGGCACCTGCCGCCAGACCGAAGAAGATGAAGGCAGCGCGCTTGACCTTGTCGGCCTTCACGTGACCGCCACCGGTCAGACGCAGCGGGCCAACGCGGGTGGCGTCGGTTCCGCGGATGCCATCCGAGTAGTCGTTGGCGTAGTTCACGCCAATCTGCAGAAAGAGTGCGACGGCCAGGGCAAGCAGCGCGAGGCCCGGCTTTGCGCCCTGAGCGGCAGCGGCAGCGCCGTAACCCACGGCGACCGGGGCGATGGCCAGCGGCAAGGTGCGCAGTCGAGCGCCTTCGATCCAGAGCGACAGCTGACGCTTGCGGGCCTTTTTCTTGTTTGCCATTTCGGCTCCTAGTTTCTTTCGAACAATTGCCTGATCGCGATCAGGTCGTGCTTCTGGCTGGTCAATTTTGGCACTCGATCAACTCGGATGACTCGCAGCGGTTTCGCCGCAGGCCCGAGCAGATTGGCAAGCTGGGTTGCGATTTCGTCTGCGACCTCGGGCGAACCCAGGTATGCGATGCCAACGCGCTGACCCCACTCGTCGTCTTCGAGCGCGGTTGCTGCAACTTCAACCACACCGGCAACATCGGCGGCAAGAGACTCAACTCGATCTAGCGAGATTTTTATTCCGCCAGAGATGATCACGCGGTCTTTGCGACCGAGCACTCGAAGCTTGCCATCGACGATTTCACCGACATCATTTGAAACGTATTTCGGTTGGTCGTCAATCGAAAGTGTTGGCGACGAAATTGCGATGCGGTCATCCGGTTCGATTGAAACGCTCACGCCATCGAGTGAAACCCCATCGTAAATTACGCCACCGAAAGTTTCTGCAGAGCCATAGGTCTCAACGACGTTGACGTGCAGGTCTTGCAGGCGAGCGAGAAGCGTTGGCGCTACCGATTGACCGCCAACCAAAATTGCGTCGAAGCCGCGCAGTGCGCGAAGCACCTCTACGTCGTGATCGAGCGCGGCTGCAAGACGCGAAAGCTGGGTTGGCACAAGTGAGGTGTAGCGACGCTCGCCGCGCATCAGCGATGCACTTCGCACAAAAGCTTCTGCCGTAAAACTAACGGCTGTGTTCATCACAACCGGCGCGGTCTCGGCAACCGCGGAGCGAACCAAAACGTTTAGCCCGGCGACATAGTTGATCGGCAGCGCGAGCAACCACTGGCCGTGACCACCGAGGCGCTCTGCCGCGATGCGCGCAGACTCCAGGGCGGCGGCCGCGGTATGACTGATGCGCTTTGGGGTGCCGGTAGAACCGCTGCTTTCGACGATGAAGGCAACTTCATCCGAGGTTTCGTCTGGAAGGCCGTGAACCTCTGGCATCAGGCCGTTGGTCTCTGGAGCTGTGATGAAGAGTGACTGGCGACCGGCTAGGGCCTCGATGACCGCAAGTTGAGCGCCGATAACGTCGTTAGCGGCAACCAGCTTTAGTAGTGCCAAGGAAAGTCAGACCAGTCTGGCTCGCGCTTTTCTAGGAAAGCGTCGCGACCCTCTGCTGCCTCGGCGGTGCCATAGGCCAGGCGAGTTGCCTCACCGGCGAACAGCTGCTGTCCGACGAGCCCGTCGTCGACGGCGTTGAATGCATACTTCAGCAGACGCACTGCCTGCGGTGACTTGCGCAGAATCTCGGCACCCCACTCGATGCCGGTGCGCTCTAGGTCTTTGTGATCGACAACGGCGTTCACAACGCCAATCTCGTATGCGCGCTGCGCCGAGTATTCCTGACCCAAGAAGAATATTTCGCGAGCAAACTTTTGCCCGACCTGACGAGCGAGCAAGCCGCTGCCGTAGCCTGCGTCGAACGATGCAACATCTGCGTCGGTCTGCTTAAAGTGTGCGTGCTCGCGCGATGCGATCGACAGGTCGGCGATGACGTTCAGTGAGTGTCCGCCGCCTGCAGCCCATCCTGGAACTAGCGCAATAACGACCTTCGGCATGAAACGAATCAGGCGCTGAACCTCAAGGATGTGCAGACGACCCGAACGCGCAGCATCGATTTCGCCGACCTGGTTGGCGTCGCTCGATGTGCTGTCGTCGTATTTGTAGCCATCCTTGCCACGCACGCGCTGGTCGCCGCCGCTCGAGAATGCCCAGCCGCCATCCTTTGGAGAAGGGCCGTTGCCAGTGAGCAGAACCACGCCGACCTTCGAGTCGGTGCGCGCGTGATCTAGTGCTGAATAAAGTTCGTCGACCGTCTTAGGGCGAAACGCGTTGCGCACCTCTGGGCGGTTGAACGCAACGCGCACGATGCCGAGGGTGTTGTGACGGTGATAAGTGATGTCGGTGAAGCCTTCGAATCCGGCGACTTGGTGCCAAACGGCAGCGTCGAACAGCTCGGATGCGGGATTGGACATGAACCTAGACTAACAACGTGGCCCATTTCGATAAACCCTCGCTTGCCGAGCTCGAAGCCGCAATGCGCGTTGTCGCGCTGCCGATGCGGGTCAAGTTTCGCGGGGTAACGGTTCGCGAGGTCGCCCTGTTCGAGGGCCCATCTGGCTGGACCGAATGGTCGCCATTTCTCGAGTATGAGGCCGACGAGGCCGCCGCCTGGCTGGCCGCAGCCATCGAATTCGGCTGGGGCCAGACCCCGCCGCCGCTGCGTTCTTCGATCGGCATCAATGCCACCCTGGCCGCAGTTGCCCCAGATCAAATCTCGGATGCACTGAGCAAGTTTGGCGATTTCAACACCGTCAAGGTGAAGGTGGCCGAGCCTGCCGCTGCCGGCGGTTCGGCGGCGGGCCTTGTCGGCATCGAGGCCGATCTGGCGCGCATCCGTGCGGTTAAAGAGCTCTACCCCGGTGTTCGAATTCGAATCGATGCCAACGGCGGCTTTAGCCTGCAGCAGGCGATCGAACTCGCGAAGGAGCTCGCGATTGAAGGCATCGACCTCGACTACTTCGAGCAGCCGGTTCGCACCATCGCTGAGCTTGCCGAGCTGCGCGTGAAACTATCGCGCATTGGAATGCGAATCGCGGCTGACGAAAGCGTGCGCAAAGTCAGCGACCCCATGGCTGTGGTGCACGCAGGCGCCGCAGACGTTTTGGTGCTCAAGGCACAGCCGCTCGGTGGAATCACTTCGGCACTGCGCATCATCGAAGAAGCAAAAATGCCGGTGACCATTTCGAGTGCACTAGAAACTTCGGTTGGCATCTCGATGGGCTTGCATCTTGCTGCTGCGCACGAACTCGCAAATCACGATGCCGGGCTAGGCACCGTCGCACTTTTCGAAGAAGACATCTGCGATGAGCCGCTGCTTGCGCAGAACGCCGAACTAGAGGTTCGCCGTGCGCAACCTAGCGACGCGAAAATGCAAAAGTTTGCAGCGACCGATGAGCGCCGCCAGTGGTGGCTCAATCGCCTTCGCGCGAGCTACGCCCTTATTTAAGACCGCTGTAAACGTGCAGGCCCTTGAAGAACAAGTTCACGATCGTGAAGTTGAAGATCACAGCTGCGAAACCAACTAGCGACAACCAGGCGCTGCGACGACCCGACCAGCCGCGGGTTGCGTTGGCGTGCAGGTAGCCGGCATAGATTGTCCAGATGATGAAGGTCCAAACTTCCTTGGTGTCCCATCCCCAGTAGCGGTGCCACGCACGCTCGGCCCAGATGGCACCGGCAATCAGGGTGAAAGTCCAGAGAATGAAACCGATGATGTTGAAGCGGTATGAAAGCTTTTCGAGGCGGTTCTCCTTAGGGAACACATCCAAGATGCGGCGGATTAGCCCGGCCAGCTTGCCCTTGCGGCCAGCGAACCAGCCCGAGGTCTTGAACAGGTAGGCCACAGCCAGGGCGGCGGCGATGTTGAAGAACGAGGTGGCAAGCACCGCCACGGTCACGTGAATCACGAGCCAGTAGCTCTGCAGCGCTGGCATAAGGGTCTTCACCTGAACATAGAAGACGGTGGTTGCGGCACCCAGAACGAGCAGCACGAATGCATTCACCAGCACCGCGATCACGCGAATGTCAGTGACGAAGAACAGCGAGAGGATGAAGATCGCAACAATCACGAAGCTGCCGCTGATCGAGAACTCATACATGTTGGCCCATGGCACACGCGAGGCGGCGATGCCGCGAAGCACAACGCCGATGCCGTGTGAAACCGCGCCGACAATCAACAGAGCCATCGCAACGCGCTCGATGTTGAATGCGCGTTTCGATACAGCGACATCCTTGCTTGCTCGACGTGCCAGGTGGCCGGTGAACAGCAGGAACGAAACTGTGTAGATTGCCATCGCGACAAAAACGAACGCGAGTGAGATTTGCGATAGGCCTTCGTTGAGGGTGACGCTAGTCATTTTCTGCCTGTCTGATTTCGTTTGCCAATTCTTCGATGACCTTTTCAAGTGTAGGGTCGTCGCCGCGAGCAAGGGCGGCCACTTCGAATCCGCCGTCAACCTTGCGAACCCAAACACGACGACGCGGGATGAGCAGCGACATGATCAGACCGCCGAGCGCGCTGAGCGCGAAGAACAGAATCCAACCCTCACCCGGGTTGTAAGAAATGTCGAGCGATGCGAAACGCTTGAGGCCGTCGAAGGTGATGGTGCCGAGGTTCTCTGGCAGCTTCACGGTTTGACCAATTGCAAGGCGAAGACCCTTCACCGGTGAAGTTGGGCCAGCGACCTGCTTCATCTTCTTGATGTCGAGCGAATAAACATTCTGCGGAACTCCCGAGTTCAGACCGAGGTCGCCAACATAGACATTCGCGGTGAGCAGCGGGTCAATCGGTGCAGGGAACTGCGAGGTCAGCGCTCCGGTGGTCAACTTGGCGGCGGTTGGGTAGAAGAACGAGATCAGGCCGAACTGCTTCTTGGCATCTGGCACCTTGATGACCCCGAGCGAGGTGTAGTTGGCGTCTTGCGGCAGGAAGGCCGTAGCCCCCGAGAAGGTGATGTTGCCCTGGCTGTCTCGAATGGTGATCTCTGGGGCATAGCCGTTGCCGGTCAGATAGACATTGGCGTGCGGCAGGCTCAGCGGCTCATTAACACGGATGACCGAGGTGACCGGCTTGCCATCCTGGCCAACCTGGCTGGTGACAGTTGCCTTGAAATCGAGCGGGTTGCCGATGTTGGTGCGGTTCTTCAGGTCGAAGCTTGCCGCGAAGCGATCGAGGGTCACCTTGAAGGGAACCAGCTGGCTCTCGTTGAAAAAGGCACCTGGCGAGATCGAGTCGTAACCGGTGAGGTTGTCGACGAAGGTCTCGCCCTCGACCAGCACACGCTGACCGCTGTAGCTCAAACCGCCACCAACGCCAACCGCGATCAAAACTCCGATGAGCGACAGGTGGAAAATAAGGTTGCCGGTTTCGCGCAGATAGCCGCGCTCTGCAGCAACCGAGTTTCCGGTGACAACCACGCGATAGCGCTGCTTGCGCAAAACCTTCTCCGCGATTTCGATCAGGCCGGCGCGACGTGATTTGAAAGTCGCGTGGGCGGGCATCCTAGAAAAGTTTTTCGGCGCAAGCGGAGGTGCCGCGCGCAGAGCATCGAAATGCACACGCGTGCGCGGGAACACACAGCCGATCAGCGAGATGAAAAGCAAAATGTAAATCGCGCTGAACCAGGTCGATGTATAGACATCGAACATCTGGAACGCATCGAGAACCTTGCCGAGCTGCGCGTTGTTGTCGAGAAACTGCGTGACGCCGTTTGGATCTGCACTGCGCTGAGGATAAATCGAACCAGGGATTGCCGCGGCCGCTAGAAGAAGAAGCAAAAGCAGGGCGGTGCGCATCGAAGTGAGCTGACGCCAGAACCAGCGAAGCCAGCCGCGTGCGCCGAGCTCAGGAAGCTCGACGTCTTCGCCGCGCGAATATTTAGAGCGCTGGGACGAAGCCATTGTTCACCACCTGAATCCACTCAAT
>CAITNA010000037.1 GCA_903893675.1 uncultured Micrococcales bacterium | reverse complement strand
TACAACGACCGTCGCCACATCCTAGAAGGCGATGACATTCAGTCACGCGTCGACACCTTCCTCGAGGATGTCATCGAGAACATCGTTTCGAACCACATCTTCGAAGGCAGCGGAAAAGACTGGGACTTCGAGGCGCTTTGGGCAGACCTCAAGACCATCTATCCGGTTGGTCTCGAAATCGCTGAGGTTTTGGCTGAGGCGGGCAACCGCAACAAGCTAACCCGCAGCTGGATCGCTCGCGAATTGCTCTCGGATGCACAGATTGCATACGCAAAGCGAACCGAGCAGGTCGGCGAGGCCGCGATGCGCGAACTCGAGCGTCGCGTTGTGCTCTCGGTCATCGACCGCAAGTGGCGCGACCACCTCTATGAGATGGACTACCTGAAGGAAGGCATCGGCCTGCGTGCGATGGCTCAGCGTGACCCGCTGATCGAATACCAGCGCGAGGGCTTCACGATGTTCCAGCAGATGATGGGTGCCATCAAGGAAGAGGCCATCGGCTTCATGTTCAACCTCGAGGTGCAGGTCCAGGCAGCAGAGCCAGTGCAGGTTCAGCCGGCACAGGGTCAGCTGACCTACACCTCACCAAACGAGGATGGCCAGGCCGAGATTCACGAGGGCTCTACCGCTGCACCGGCTAAGCAGCCAAAGAAGGATGAAGACGGCAAGAACAAGCCGGGTTCGTCGTTCTTCCGCAGCTAAGTCGGCAGCCGAGCCGCTAGATCACCGAGACCGCCTGGGCTCGCCAGCGCCGATTCACACCTTCCAGCCGAATCGAGACTGCTCGAGTGCGGCTAGGTGAGTGCACCAGAACCACAGACTCGATGACGCCATCCCTGGTGTGCTCGACATGCAGATCTGACACGGTCAAATTCGGCGCTCGAGTCGGCTCGCCGTTTCTCGCCCGCATCTGGGCAACCCGGATCGAGCGTTCGCGAAGCCGCAGAAAGACATCCTCGCTCAGCAGGCTGCCCAACTGATTGATGTTGCGAACCCCGGCCATGACTTCGACAACTGCGGTCGCCAGAATTCGAAGCAGCGGCTCAGGTGGTTCGAGCTCGACAGTCGAGCTGTATTGCTCGCCAAAGTAGTCGGCCTCTTCGCGCGGGTTGTGAACGAGAATCTTGCGCTTCGGCGCTTTGCTGCTTTGCTTTCGTGTGTCTTTGGTTTTAGGTGTTGCACTTTTTGTAGCCCCCGTGGTTTGTGAATCGCGTGTTTTCATAATTGCTGCTTCCCCCATTTCCACTGCAATGTTTCTGAACTTATGGCCAGAGTTGTCTGAGGTAAATAGCGAGCGAAAATTTGTTGATAACTTTTTCGCGCGATTTCGATTTGTCGAATAATCGCTGCATGATTTCAAAAGCAAAACACTGCGCAGATCAAAGTCTGTTTTCGTTTGTTGCTAATTCGCAACGGCTCACAATCCGCACAAACACTCATCCCAGCGTTTCTTTGATCGCACCAATCATCGGCAATGACTTCGTTGCCGGCATCGATGAACTCAGTGGCCGCTGGTTGTGCATCTCGCAGCAGCACATCGAGTCACTGGTTGCCAATGCGCAACAGGGCAGCGATTTGCCAAATTGTCGCGTGCATCCCGGTGGCATCGTCGACTTTCTCGCGAGCATCCCGACGCCAACTCGAGTACTCGTCGGCGAACAACTTTTGTCTGTGCGCGCATTCGCACACGGATGGGCCATCCTGGCGAATCCGACTGGCATCACCGCCGTGCCCCTTGCCAGCCAGCCTCAGTTCGCCCTCTTTGAAGCACCAGACCGTGAGGCACTCGAGGTGGCAGCGTGAAGGCGGCCGTGCGCATGAGTCGGCGCACCACGTTAGCTCTTACCGCGGCCCTGCTGGCCGTAGCCCTTGCCCTCGGGTTCCTGCTGCTGCGGGCATCGCAGGGTGGTCAGTTGCTGGTCGCCAACAGCGATCTGGCAGTCGGGGCAGCTCTCTCGCCCAGCGATTTCACCGCGGTCTCGGTCCGATTGGCGGGTGAGGCGTCGGGCTACGTCAGTGAGCTGCCCGAGGGGCAGGTGCTGAGCCATCCGCTTCGTCGTGGCGAACTGCTCAACAGCGCCGATCTGACTTTGCAGGCCGAGCTCGGGTTGGTGCACCTGGCGCTCAGTCCAACCCAACCGCTCGCGGCCGATGTTCGAGTTGGCTCAACCGTGTCGATTTGGTTCATTCCGAAATCGAATTACACGAATTCGGCGGTGACGCCGAAAGTCGGTGAGACTGCGGGGTTGATTGCCTCGGGCATCCAAGTTTTGCAAATCTCGAAGAACACCGATTCGCTCGGAACTCTCAAGACGCAAATCGAGATCGCGGTGAGCCCGCAACTCGTGCCAGCCATCATCGCGATTCAGGCCGAGGACGGAAACCTAAGTGTCGTTGCGCAGAGCTAAACGTGAGCCCTTGCCCGAAACCTCGGGCAGATCGGTCGCTGTTTGGTCTGCACAGGGCTCAACCGGCAGGTCTCAGGTTGCCGCAGCTCTTGCGGTGGAACTCGCAAGTCTCGGTTATCGAACTTTGTTGGTCGACGCCGACGTCTATTCACCATCGCAGTTGCAACATTTCGGCTTTGGCGAAAACCACATCGGCATTGCCTCAGCCTGTCGGCTTATCTCGCGCGACGAGATGACCATCGAATCGCTAGAGGCCTTGCTGCTCGACTACGAAATGCCAAAGAGCAAACTCTCGATTTTGCCTGGACTGCACCTAGTGAGCCGCTGGCCAGAACTCGGCTTCGAACCAACCGTCGAACTAATCGACTTCGCCTGCAAACACTTCGACTGGGTGGTGCTCGATGTTTCATCGTCGCTCGAGCGAGACCTGATCGACCAGCGAACGCTAGCCGAGCGCAATGCCGTCACCATTGCCACCCTAAGCAGGGTCGAGCACATCGTCGGGCTTTGCCATGCCGACCCAATTGGCTTGGCCCGCTATGTCTGGGCCATCCAAGAGGTCAAACAACTTGGGCACGGGGCCAAGGTCAAGACCCTGCTCAACCGCGTGCCAGACTCCGGCAGGGCAGGTGGCGAGGCCGAGACGGCCCTTCACCGCCTGGCCGGGTTGCAGGTGCATGGGCGACTGCCCACCGACGAGGTGCTGTTTGCGCGAGCATCCGAGTTGGCGGTGCCAATCAACCTCGTGCCACGAAATTCGAGTGTGAAGCAAGCCCTTTCAACCTTTATTCGATCGCAACTTTTGCCGCCTTGATTGCCTGTTAGCCCGCAGGTCGCCGTGGCTAAACTCGGTTAGGTGTCGACCCTAAAAGAGCTCCTCAAGCAGCACGGCCACGCCGCTGCCGCCGAGATCGAGCGGATGCACATGCTGGTTGCCGAGTGGCAGCTGATTTCTGACCTCTCGATGGCCGACCTGGTGCTCTGGGTGCGCAACCCGAAGGGCGAATACATCGCGGTGGCAAGTGCCCGCCCGGCTTCGGCCCTGCCGATTCTCTATCGCGACATCACCGGCGAGGTCGTGCCAGAGCAGTGGCTCGCCGGCCTAGAGCACGCTCGCGACACCGGCCTCATATTCTTCTCGCCAAAGACCACCTTCGACTCAATCAACACCCGCCTCGAGGTAATTCCTGTGCGTCGCGTGACCTCAACCACTGACCAGCACGAGGTTGCGGAGCCAATCGCGTTCCTGTCTCGCCACACTCAGATCGACTACATCCAGAGCCCAAACAAGATCTCGATCAACTACCTCAAGGCCGCAAACGACCTGCTCGAAATGGTCGCCCACGGCATGTATCCCGACTTCTCGACCCCAACCGCCTCGCGTCGCGGTGCCCCACGCGCCAACGATGGCGTGCTTCGCCTCGATGAAGACGGCAAGGCCTTGTTCGCAAGCCCTAACGCGGTCTCTGCCCTGCACCGATTCGGCGCAAAGGGCGACATCGAGGGCCCATCGCTATCGGCCCTGGTAACCCCTGCGCTCAAGGCCGGCTCTGTCGATGAGTCGCTGCCGCTTGTGCTCACCGGCCGCGCAGCCTGGCGCACAGACATCGAGGCCGAAAAGGTCACCCTGTCGATCCGCGCTATCCCGATTCGCCACGGCCAGAAGCGCTCCGGCGCAATCGTGCTGATTCGTGACGTCACAGAGCTGCGCAGACAAGAGCAAGAACTAATTACCAAGGATGCGACCATCCGTGAAATTCACCACAGAGTGAAGAACAACCTGCAGACGGTGGCTAGCCTACTTCGCATTCAGTCGCGCCGCAGCAAGAACGACGAGGTGCGCGAGACCCTCGACCAGGCCATGCGTCGCGTTTCGGCGATTGCTCTGGTTCACGACACCCTGTCAGAGGGCACCGCCCAAGAACTCAACTTCGACGAGGTCTTCGACCGCGTGCTGCTGCTCACCGCAGAGGTGGCAACGGCTCACAACACCAGCGTCAACACCATCATCGACGGAAAGTTCGGCCAGCTGCCCGGTTCGATCGCGACACCGCTCGCAGTTGCACTCACCGAAATCGTCGCAAACGCCGTTGAGCACGGATTGGGCGAGCGCAGCGGAGCAGTTCACGTGAATGCCGAGCGCAAGTCAAAGACTCTCGACATCGCTGTTAGCGATAACGGCCGCGGCCTGACCGACGGCAAGCTAGGCGATGGCCTTGGCACCCAAATCATCAAGACTTTGGTCGAGGGTGAGCTGCGTGGAACCATCAATTGGTTCAGCCCACCGGATGGCGGCACCAAAGTGTCGATCACAATTCCACTCGACCCCCGCTCTTAGTCGCGAATAAAGCACGAGAGTTAAATGCAAAACCCGCCTTGCGGCGGGCTGCAAAATTCTGAACTAAAACTTACGAAGCGCGACGTGCACGTGCATATTTGCGCTTGAGCGACTTGCGCTCGTCTTCGCTCATGCCGCCCCAAACGCCTGCATCCTGGTTCTCTTTGATTGCATATTCGAGGCAAAGGGTCGAAACCTGGCACTCTCGGCAGATCGATTTTGCGAGTTCAATTTGGTCAATTGCAGGGCCTGTGTTGCCAACCGGGAAGAAGATTTCTGGGTCTTCGGTTCGGCATCGTGAATCATTGAGCCACTGCATATCCATGTGCGGTTATTCCCTTATAAATACTGGCTTCCAGGGCTATTCGGAGGCTTGGTCGTCCGTCTAGGCTGGTGGTTGTCTCAGGCAATAATTCCACCCGCAACCCCGTTTGGCAATACCCAAAAAAGGACAAAAAACACCTTGAAAAATAGCTTTTTTACCCTTGCTAAAAAGCACCAAGTAGCAGTAGTTGTTTTGCTCCTCGAATCGCTCGGTGCAACTTTTTCAGCTGCGGTGTTTATTGCCGGCACAATCATGGATGCAATCTCCCGACCAAAAATCTTTGCAATC
>CAITNA010000036.1 GCA_903893675.1 uncultured Micrococcales bacterium | reverse complement strand
TTCAGGCGGGAAACCTTTACATCAACCGAGGCATTACGGGTGCGATTGTTCAGCGCCAGCCATTCGGCGGCTGGAAGAAGTCTGCGGTTGGCGCGACCGCCAAAGCCGGTGGCCCGAACTACCTGTTTGCGTTCGGTCGCTTCGAGAGTGCAGCTCTTGCCCACCAGTCAAAGCGCTACCCGCTCGCACCTAACGTCGAAGCCCTGCTCAAGACAATCGAGCCGCTGGTTGGCGTGAACGACTTCGCGGCCCTCGCTCGCGCTGCTCACGACGATGCCAAGCACCTCGTCGAAACTTTCGGCCAGACCACCGACGTCACCGGCTTGTCAGTCGAGAAGAACCTGTTCCGCTACTCGCCAGCAGCCTGCCTCATTCGCATCGACGAAAGCCTGAGCGACTTCGACCGCTACCGCGAGCTGCTCGCAGCCGCCGCCACCGGCGCGAACGTCAGCATCGAGCAACTTCGCAAGGGCGAAGAGCAGCTGTCGAGCATCCTAGAAAAGCAACTGAGCATTGAGCCAGAAGCCGCAGCTCTGGCACGACTCAGCGCCAAGGGAACGAACCGCATCTGGGCTCCGCAGATCGCTGCGGCGAGCATCCCGGTTGAAATCGCGCACTATCGAAACGCAGCGGTCGAGTCTGGTCGCATCACACTGCTCAAGCACTTCAAAGAACAGGCGATCGCGATTACCAACCACCGCTTCGGCAACCCCCTGAAATACACCCTGAACATTTAGGCGGCCTTCGGTAACCTAGAGGGCATGTCTAAAGTTCTCGCATCCCTTCCCGTCGGCCAAAAGGTCGGCATCGCCTTCTCTGGCGGCCTCGACACCTCGGTGGCAGTGGCCTGGATGCGCGAAAAAGGCGCGATTCCGTTCGCATACACCGCAAACCTCGGCCAGTATGACGAAGACGACATCGACTCGATCCCATCGCGCGCGATGCAGTATGGCGCCGAGGCCGGCCGCCTCGTTGACTGCCGTCAGTCGCTGGTCGAAGAGGCCCTGGCCGCAATCGCCTGTGGCGCGTTCCACATTCGCACCGGCGGCAAGACCTACTTCAACACCACCCCGCTCGGCCGAGTCGTGACCGGCACCCTGCTTGTTCGCGCGATGCGCGAAGACGGCGTCGAGATCTGGGGCGATGGCTCGACCTACAAGGGCAACGACATCGAGCGTTTCTATCGCTACGGCCTGCTTGCCAATCCGAACCTGCGCGTCTACAAGCCTTGGCTCGACAACGACTTCGTGACCGAACTCGGTGGCCGTCACGAAATGTCTGAGTGGCTCACCGCACGCAACCTGCCTTACCGTGCATCCAAGGAGAAGGCCTACTCGACCGACGCCAACATGCTCGGCGCGACCCACGAGGCCAAGAGCCTTGAGCAGCTCGACACCTCTTATGAAATCGTTGAGCCAATAATGGGCGTCAAGTTCTGGGATCCAGCTGTCGAAATCAAGACCGAAGATGTCACAGTCACTTTCGTGCAGGGCCGCCCGGTTGCCATCAACGGCGAAAACTTCTCGGATGCCGTGCAGCTTATGTATAAGGCCAACGAGATCGGTGGCCGCCACGGGCTTGGCATGAGCGACCAGATCGAAAACCGAATCATCGAGGCAAAGAGCCGCGGAATCTATGAGGCTCCGGGCATGGCGCTGCTCTCAATTGCATACGAGCGTTTGGTTAGCGCGATTCACAACGAAGACACACTTGCGAACTACCAAATCGAAGGCCGCCCCATGGGTCGCCTCTTGTATGAAGGTCGCTGGCTCGACCCGCAGACCCTGATGCTGCGCGAATCACTGACCAAG
>CAITNA010000035.1 GCA_903893675.1 uncultured Micrococcales bacterium | reverse complement strand
TCAGCACTTGATTTGACCCTCGCGCAGAAAGACGGCGCGAGTGAACTGACCGCAGCTGGTCTGCGAGGCATCCGTGGTTTGGTTGCAAACCACATGAAGATCGAAGCCGGCTATGAGGTTGCGATTGCAGCTGCTCTCGGCCCGTTGGCTGACGCACTTGTTGCAGACACTCGCGACGAAGGTCTTGCCGCTCTTGAGCACCTGAAGAAGAACGACGGTGGTCGAGTTGAGCTGATCGTTGCCGATGTCGACGCGATGGCGGCTCACAATGCCGCAGAGCAGATTGCCGGCGCACGTGCCGCGGTTTCTGTAGTCGAAGCACCAACCGGTGTTGCTGCACTGCTTCGCGATGTAGTCATCGTCGACGACCTCGCCGCCGCCCAAGATCTCTACCGTCGCGACAAGTCGGTCACCAAACTGACCGTCATCACCAAGGATGGCGACGTTCTCACCGAGTCGATTCTTCGCGGTGGCTCGCAGAGCAAGCCTTCGAAGGTCCAGCTCGTTGCAGAGCGCGACACCGCTGCTGCTCGCATCTCGCAGGTGAACTCGAAGCTCGAGACTCTTCGCGGCGAACTCACTCAGGCTCGCGCGACCGAAGAGGCCGCCAAGCAAACCGAGAAGCAGGCGCTTGCCGAACTTAAGAACCACGACGCCGAACTCGCAAAGAACGCAGACGCTGTTGGTCGAGCTCGCGTTGCAGTTGAGGCAATCGACTCGGAACTTTCGCGACTTAGCGCAAACGTAGAGCAGTCGCGTTCGGCAATCGACTCTGCCGAGCACACCCTGCGGCAGGCAATCGCAGCACACGATCAGTTCGCTTCTCAGCAGCGCCCAGTGGTTTCATATGAAGACCGTGCAGTGCTTGCCGAAAACGTCGAGCAGGAGCGCAGCAACGAAACTCAGATTCGCATCGAGTTGGGTTCGGCAGCCGAGCGCCTTCGTGTCGAGCAGGAGCGAGCCACCAGCCTTCGCGCCCAGGTGGCAGAAGCCCAAGAGGCAATCGAGCGCTCGAAGGCAGCGGTTGCAGCCCAGCAGGCTCAGCTTGCCTCGGCTCAGAAGGTGCTTGCCGCCTTGCCACTTCTCATGGATGCAGTTGCCGATGGCGCCGCAGCCGCAAAGGCCAAGCTGCACGAGATCGACCACGAGCGCAACAACCAGAACGGCGAATTGGTTCGCCTGCGTGGCGAGACCGCCGAGCTTCAGATGCGCCTGAGTGGCCTGACCCAGGGCGTTCACGACCTTGAGCTTCGCACCCACGAGAAGCGCATCAACCTCGCGAACCTGATCGTGAAGTCTTCAGACGAGCTCGGCCTCGACGAGGCAACGCTGTTGGCTGAGTATGGCCCATCCGTGCGGATTGAAGACCCAGAGAACCCTGGCGAATTCAAGCCGTTCATTCGCGAAGAGCAGGTCAAGCTGCTGCGCGAGAGTGAGCGCCTGCTTGAGCGCCTCGGTCGCGTAAACCCGCTTGCGCTAGAGGAGTTCGCTGCTCTCGAAGAGCGCCACAAGTTCCTGACCGAGCAGCTGAACGACTTGGTTCAGGCTCGCGCCGACTTGCAGCAGATCATCAAGGACCTCGACGAGAAGATGCAGGTGATCTTCAAGAGTGCGTTCGATGACACCAAGCGCGAGTTCGAGAGCATTTTGCCGATTCTGTTCCCAGGTGGTCAGGGTCAGATGACTCTCACCGAGCCAGACAACTTGCTCGCCACCGGCATCGACGTTCGCGTCAAGCCAGCAGGCAAGCAGTGGATGCCGATGAGCCTTCTTTCGGGCGGTGAGCAGTCGCTCGGTGCGGTTGCGTTCCTAACCGCAATCTTCAAGTCGCGCCCTTCGCCGTTCTACATCATGGATGAGGTTGAGGCCGCACTCGATGACGTGAACCTCACGCGTCTGCTGCACATCTTCCAAGACCTGCGCAAGAACTCGCAGCTGATTCTCGTTACGCACCAGAAGCGCACCATGGAGATCGCCGACGTTGTTTATGGCGTCACCATGTTGAACGACGGAATCTCGCGCATCGTCGGACAGCGCCTAGAGCACCAGGCGTAAATGGGTCTGCTGTTCTGGCGCAAGAAGGGCAAGGATGAGCCCGAAGCGGTTGTCGTCGAAGAAACCGCTGCCCCCGCAATCATTGAAGAAGTCGCCGAAGCCACTGCGCCAGTAGTCGAAAAGGTTCGCGAGCCAAAGCCAAAGCGCGAACCAAAGCCTGCAAAAACGACGGCGCCTGCCCCAGAACCAGAGCCTGAACCCGCGCCGGTCGTCGAGCCAGAGCCAGCGCCTGTCCTCGAGCCTGAGCCAACTCCAGAGCCTGAGCCAGAAACCACGCCTGAACCTGTCGTTGAGCCTGAGTCAGAACCGACTCCAGAGCCAGAGCCAGAGCCGGTGGCCGAAGTTGAACTCGAGGCCGTCGAGCTGCCAAAGCGCAGTTTCGGAAAGAACCTGAAGTCACTCTTCACTCGCATCAAGTTCGACATCGAGAACCTCGATGAACTTGAAGACACGCTCATCCAAGCCGACTTTGGATTGGAAACCGCCGAGGCAATTGTCGAGGGCGTCAAGCAGCGCGCTAAGAAGCAGGGTGCTCGAACCGAGGCCGAGCTCAAGCAGATTTTGATTGACCTGATTGCAGATCAGCTGCGTCGCGAAGACTCAGCGCTCAACCTTTCCGACGGCAAACTGCCATACGTGATTCTCGTCGTCGGCGTAAACGGCGTTGGCAAGACCACCACCATCGGCAAACTTGCGAACTGGTTGAACGAGGGAAACTGGCGAGTCGTGATTGGCGCTGCCGACACCTTCCGCGCGGCTGCCGTCGAGCAGATTGCCACCTGGGCCGAGCGTTCGAATGCCAAGTTGATTCGCCCGAAGTCAGAGGGGCAAGACCCGGCAAGCGTTGCGTTCGAAACCGTCGAGCTCGCGCTTCGCGACGATGCCGATATCGCCATCATCGACACCGCCGGTCGTCTGCAGAATAAAAAAGACTTGATGGCAGAGCTCGAGAAGATCAAGCGTGTGGTCGAGAAGAACGCGCAGATCAGCGAGACCCTGCTTGTCATCGACGCAACCACCGGGCAAAACGGCCTGGCGCAGGCAAAGGCGTTTGCCGAGGTAGCCAACGTCACAGGCATCGTGCTCACCAAGCTCGATGGCACAGCCAAGGGCGGAATCGTGTTTTCGATTCAGCGCGAGTTGGGCATCCCAGTTAAATTGGTAGGGGTCGGCGAAGGCATCAAGGACTTCGCGTTCTTCGACCCTGAAGAGTTCGCCAAAGGATTGGTCGGTTAGTGTTCGGAAATCTGTCGCAGCGTCTTACCGAGACGTTCCGCAACCTGCGCACCAAGGGCAAGCTGACGCCTGCCGACATCGACGCCACCCTGCGCGAGATCCGCAAGGCGCTGCTCGAGGCCGATGTGGCCTTGGATGTCGTCAAAGACTTCGTCACGGCCATCCGCGACCGCGCCCTTGGCGATGAGGTCTCGAAGGCACTGAACCCAGCCCAGCAGGTAGTTCAGATTGTGAATGACGAGCTGGTGCGCATCCTTGGTGGGCGGCAGCGCAAACTCAACTTTGCCAAGCAGCCGCCGACCGTGATCATGCTCGCCGGTCTGCAGGGTAGCGGTAAGACCACCCTCGCCGGAAAGCTCTCGAAGTGGCTTAAAGACCAGGGGCAGAACGTGCTGCTGGTCGCAGCCGACCTTCAGCGACCAAACGCTGTAAATCAGCTTCAGGTCGTTGGCGAGCGCGCAGGCGTCGAAGTTTTCGCGCCTGAACCTGGCAACGGTGTTGGCGACCCGGTCAAGGTTTCGAAAGAAGCGCTAAAGCACGCAGACAAAAACAAGTTCAGCGTTGTCATCGTTGACACCGCCGGTCGCCTCGGCATCGACGAAGAGTTGATGAAGCAGGCCAGCGATATTCGCAAGGCCACCAACCCTGACGAAGTTTTGTTCGTCATCGACTCGATGATCGGTCAAGACGCGGTCAACGTTGCGAAGGCATTCGAAGATGGCGTCGGCATCACCGGTGTCGTGCTCACCAAGCTCGACGGCGATGCTCGCGGTGGTGCTGCGCTTTCTGTCGCTTCGGTCACCGGCAAGCCGATCATCTTCTCGTCGACCGGTGAAGGCTTGGATGCGTTTGAGCCGTTCTATCCGGACCGCATGGCATCGCGCATCCTGGATATGGGTGATGTGCTCACCCTCATCGAAAAGACTCAGGCAGCGTTCGACGAGGCCGATGCCAAGAAGATGGCAGACAAGATTGCCAGCGACAGCTTCACGCTCGAGGACTTCCTCGATCAGATGCAGCAGCTGCGCAAGATGGGCTCGATGAAGGGCCTGCTCGCGATGATGCCTGGCGCCCAGCAGATGCGCCAGCAGCTCGAGAACTTTGACGAAAAAGAGATCGACCGCACCGAGGCCATCATTCGTTCGATGACCCCGGGTGAGCGTCGCCAGCCAAAGGTGCTCAACGGCTCACGCCGCCTGCGCATCGCCAAGGGTTCCGGCACCTCGGTGACCGAGGTTAACTCGCTGGTCAACCGCTTCGAGCAGGCCGCCAAGATGATGAAATCTGTGGCCAAGGGCGGGGTTCCGCAGCTTCCCGGCATGCCAAACATGGCCGGGATGGGCATGGGTGGCGGCAGTGCCGCTGGCAAGAACAAGAAGAAGGACAAGGGCAAGAAGGGCTCGAAGTCTGGAAACCCTGCGAAACGAGCAGCAGAAGAGGCCGCTCGCGCTACCGGAATCAAGCCAAACGAAAATGGTGGCGGCTCGGCCTTTGGCATTTAGCCTTCTTTCTGGCAGAATAGAGCGGTTGTCTGCGCTTGACCCTCTAACCAAGCGATTTTGATAACCCCTAGAGCTTGAATACCGAGTGTGCCCCCACGCTCACGGTTGATTGTTCGCCCCAATACAAATAACAGGAGCATTGTGGCTGTAAAAATCCGCCTCGCGCGTCACGGAAAGATCCGTGCACCGCACTACCGCATCGTCGTAGCAGACTCGCGTACTCACCGCGACGGTCGCGTAATTGAAGAAATTGGTCGTTACGTTCCGACCGAGCACCCATCGATCATTGAGGTTAACTCTGAGCGCGCTCAGTACTGGCTTGGCGTTGGCGCTCAGCCAACCGAGCAGGTTGCTGCACTTCTCAAGCTGACTGGTGACTACCAGGCATCGAAGGGCGACAAGAACGCAAAGAACGTTGTTCAGACCAAGGAAGCAAAGCCTGCATTCGTAGTTGACGCTGCAAAGAAGCCAGTGCTTCAGGCTCGTGAAGAGTTGGTCGCGAAGAAGGCAAAGGCAGCCGCTGAGGCAGCCGAGGCCGAGGCAGCTGCAAACGCAGCAGCCGCAGCAGAAGAAGCAGCAGCTAACGCAAGCGCCGAAGAGGCACCTGCGGCTGAGGCAGCAGCAGAGGCAGCAGCCGAAGTTGCAGCTGAAGAGGCAGCAGACGTAGTAGCAGCAGCTGAAGAAGTTGTTGAAGCTGCAGAAGCAGTAGCTGAGGCAGAAGCCGCAGCAGAAGAGGCTTAGTAAGTGCTTGCCACTGCGCTCGAACATTTGGTCAAAGGGATCGTCGATCACCCAGACGATGCAACCGTAACTCTGCACAGCTCGCGTAATGGCGACGTGCTTGATGTTCACGTGCACCCTGAGGACTTTGGTCGTGTGATCGGGCGTAGTGGACGCACTGCAAAAGCTTTGCGCACCGTGATTAACGCGCTTGCCGATGGCAAGAAGGTTCGCGTTAACGTGGTGGACACAGATTTCTAGCACCCAGCTCCGGGTAGGCCGACTGGTCAAGGCTCACGGCCTAAAGGGAGCATTCAAACTCGAGCTATACACCGACAGCCCCAAGTTGCGCTTTGCGCCTGGTTCGGTGCTCGACCTTCAGGTTCCTGAAACCTCTCCTTGGCACGGCAAGACCGTGACCGTCAAAGAACTTCGCTGGTACAACACCATGCCGGTTTTGTTTTTGAATGAGGTCGAAGACCGCAACGGCGCAGACGCACTGGTTCGCGCAATTCTTCTCAAGGATGTTCCTGACAACGAGGTAACCGGCGAGGCCGACACCTGGTTCGATCACCAACTCGTCGGGTTGCGAGTCATCCGTGACGCGGTTGAGGTCGGCAAGATCGATCGCCTCGAGCACCTGCCTGCACAAGACCTGCTCGTTGTGAACACCGGCGACCGCGAAGTCATGATTCCGTTCGTGAAAGAAATCGTTCCGGTAGTCGACATCAAGAACGGCACTGTCACCGTCACACCACCGCACGGCCTGTTCGAAGAGATCGAAGACGACGGCGCAGAAACCAGCGGTCCAGCCCGCAACAAGGATGAGAGCGCCGAATAATGCGCATCGATGCCGTCACGATTTTTCCTGACTACTTTTCGGCGCTAGACCTTTCACTGCTCGGCAAGGCGCGCGACAAGTCGATAATCGAATTCAAGGCGCACGACCTGCGCGACTACACCCACGACAAACACCGCACAGTCGACGACACGCCATACGGTGGCGGCGCCGGCATGCTGATGAAGCCAGAGCCTTGGGGCGAGGCCTTCGACGAGATTCTCACACCTGAGACCACCGTGATTTTCACCTCGCCGGCAGGCGAATTGTTCAAGCAGGCAACCGCGCACGAACTGGCGAATGAAAAGCACATCGTGTTTGCCTGCGGTCGCTACGAGGGCATCGATCAGCGCGTGGTCGACTATGCGAAGACTCAGAGCAAGGTGCGCATGATCAGCCTCGGCGACTACGTGCTCAACGGGGGCGAGGTCGCGGCCATCGCCATGATCGAGGCAATCGCCCGCCTCATCCCAGGTGTGATCGGCAACGCCGAAAGCCTCATCGAAGAAAGCCACTCGGATGGCCTACTCGAGTACCCGAGCTACACCAAGCCCGCCAGCTGGCGCGGTCTCGATGTTCCCGAGGTGCTGACCAGCGGAAACCACGCGGCCATTGCCGCCTGGCGACACGAACAGGCCGTCGAGCGCACCAAGGCCGTGCGCCCAGACCTGCTCGGTCCAGAAAACCGCTAGTTCGAGCATCCGAGCCGACAAGGCTTGGCTTAGCCCCAGTCAATGTGGCAAGATAGACAGGTTGCCAACCGCAAGGTGCTCTGCCGCAGGGGAGCGAGGCAAAAACCAAAGAACCTAAATGTTGTCGACCTGCGCGCGGTGACAGAGAGCGATTCAAAATGCACATTCTTGACTCAGTAGACGCCAAGAGCCTCAAGTCAGACATCCCAGAATTTCGTGTTGGCGACACCGTAAAGGTGCACGTAAACATCATCGAAGGTAACCGCAGCCGTGTTCAGGTTTTCCAGGGCGTAGTTATCCGTCGTTCAGGTGAGAGCGTCCGCGAGACCTTCACCGTTCGCAAGGTTTCATTCCAGGTTGGCGTAGAGCGTACTTTCCCAGTTCACGCTCCAGTCATCGAGAAGATCGAGCTCGTCACCAAGGGTGACGTTCGTCGTGCGAAGCTCTACTACTTGCGCGAACTCCGCGGCAAGAAGGCGAAGATTCGCGAAAAGCGCGAAAACGTCTAAATAGCGTTTAGCCTTTTTCTATGGCAAAGCACGGGTCTGACCCGCAAGAAGCACCAGGCACTCCAACTTCGACTTGGCAGCGTTTGAAGAAGAACGTATTTTTTGCTTTCTTCCTAGACCTGCTAAGCATCGTTGCCGTCGCCTTGGTGCTTTCGCTTTTGGTCAAGACTTTCCTGATTCGTTCGTTCTTCATTCCTAGCGATTCGATGAACAACACGCTCGTGCAACAAGATCGAATCATCGTCAACGAACTCGTGCCAAATGTTGTTCCGCTAAACCGCGGCGACGTCGTGGTGTTCCGCGACCCGGGTGACTGGCTCGGCCCAATCACCACGAAGCCGGCCAACGCATTTGCTGCCGCCACCGACTGGTTCCTGTCGGCATTCGGTTTCACCGCACCAGACTCAGAGCAGCACCTGGTGAAGCGAGTCATCGGGCTTCCTGGTGACCACATCGTTTGCACCGCCGTTTCGGCCAAGCTGCAGATCAATGGTCACACGCTCACCGAGCCATACCTGGCCCCTGCAAGCGACCCATGCGGCGTCATCTTCGACGTGACCGTGCCCAAGGGCAAGCTCTGGGTGATGGGCGACAACCGCAACAACAGCGCAGACTCGCGCTATCACCAAGACCTGCCTTCAAAGGGCTTTGTCGATCAGAAGTATGTTGTCGGTCGCGCCTTCGTTCTTTCTTGGCCGTTCCCACACTTCAAGTGGCTCGACAACTATCCAAATGTCTTCAAAGACGTATCCAAGCCTTAGTTTCGAATCCGAACTCTTCGGTTCTGGTGCCCAGTTCGTTCTAGGCATCGACGAAGTTGGTCGAGGCGCAATCGCTGGCCCAGTGGCCGTTGGCGTCTCTGTAATCACCAAGTCACACTTAGCCGAGCCGGCTTGGCCTGCTGAACTGCGCGACTCGAAACTTCTCACCGAGCCTGCCCGCGAGCGGCTGTTCGAGCCAACGGGCGAGTGGGTCAGTGCCTGGGCCGTTGGCATGGCATCAGCCACCGAGATCGACGAACGCGGAATCGTCTGGTGCCTCGCCACCGCGGCCGCTCGTGCACTCAACCAACTGGTTGGTAAGTTCGACCCGGCCCAGACCATCGCGATCCTCGACGGCTCTCACAACTGGCTCAAAGAGATGCCGTTCAAGGTTGCGGTTCGCCCAAAGGCCGACCGCGATTGCGTGAGCGTTGCGGCTGCATCCGTGTTGGCAAAGGTCACGCGCGACAGGTTGATGGTCGAGCTGGCTGCCGAGCATCCTGGTTTCGGGCTGGAGGGCCACAAGGGCTATGCCAGTGCCGCCCACATGGATGCCGTTCGCAGTCTTGGCCCCAGCCCGCTGCATCGAGTGAGCTGGCTTGGCCGCATTCTTGCCGGCGAAAATTCGGCGCAAATCGATGTCGATGGTGAAGCGTAAAATCAAACCATGGATGAGAACGAAATCGACGACTACGACCGCGAGGCGGAGTTAGCGCTTTACAAGGAATACAAAGCCGTCGTTGGCACGTTCAAATACGTCATCGAGACCGAGCGTCGTTTCTATCTCGCCAACGATGTCGATCTAAAGCGCATCGACACCCCAACCGATTTCTATTTCGAGCTCACCATGAGCGACGTCTGGGTGTGGGACATCTACCGCACCGACCGCTTCGTAAAGTCTGTGCGCGTCCTGACCTTCAAGGATGTCAACGTCGAAGAGATCACGGGCAAAGCCTACGAGCTGCCTAAGGAGCTCGCAGTAGGCGAGTAGTTGCTCACAGGTTCTTCTGAACCGGTTTTCTCCACACATTTTGAAATCTGCATCCGCGCGCGCTCGCGTTTGGCGATGCTTTCCTGGTGAATCAAAACCAGAACATCGGTCGCTATGGCGAAGACCGCGCCGTCGAGTTTCTAAAGCGCCTCGGCTATGGCCTGGTCGATCGCAACTGGCGCGGCCCGAGCGGTGAAATCGACATAGTTGCCAAGGATGGCGACTACCTAGTTTTCGCCGAGGTTAAGACTCGAACCCGCCTCGGTTTTGGTCATCCGTTCGAGGCAATCACCGAAGCCAAGATGCGGCGCATGCGGGCCTTAGCCTCGCAGTGGTGTCAGGCCCACAAGCTTGGCGTCGTGCAGGTTCGCCTAGACGCAATCAGCGTTTTGGTTCGCGACGGGCGAGTCACCATCGAGCACTTGAAGCAGGTCTTCTAGTGCCGCTGGCCAAGAGTTATGCCATCAGCCTGATTGGGCTGAACGGTTCACTCGTCGAAGTCGAAGCCGACATCTCGAGCAACCTTCCTGGCTTTGTGATCGTTGGGCTGCCAGACGCCTCGCTATCTGAGGCAACGGCCCGCGTGCGCGCAGCCACCGTGAACAGCGGACTGCCGCTGCCCAATCGCAAGTTGACCGTAAATCTCTCTCCTGCGGCGATTCCAAAATTCGGTTCGAGCTTTGATCTCGCGATTGCCATCGCCGCGCTGCGCGCTGCCGGAACCATCACCAATCAAGACAAGTTGATGTTCGTCGGTGAACTCGGGCTTGATGGCAGCGTGCGACCAGTTCGAGGCGTGCTTCCGTCAGTGCTTTCCGCCAAGCATCTCGGGTTTACGAGGGTCATGGTTCCTAAGGCGAATCTTGGTGAGGCGTCATTGGTTGACGGTGTCGATGTCGTCGGCATTGCAACTTTGCGCGAGGCGGTGGGTAGCTTGGGTGCAAAACTCGAGGCGAGCGAGTTGCCTCATTCTGCAGCGCCCGAGCTCGAAGCACCTTCGAGTGTTCAGCAAACTAGCGAGCCAGACCAAGCCAAGGACGTCGCAGATGTATTCGGGCAACCTTTCGCAATCGAGGTGCTCAAGGTTGCGGCAGCTGGCGGGCATCATCTGCTGATGATTGGCTCACCGGGAGTTGGCAAGACCATGATGGCCGAGAGGTTGCCGGGCTTATTGCCCGATCTAAATCTCGAGACCGCACTCGAAACAACAGCGCTGCATTCGATCTCAACATCGCGAAATCAAATCGGCAGCCAATTGGTGAACAGGCCACCGTTTGAGTCACCGCATCACTCCGCCAGTGCTGCCGCCATGATCGGCGGCGGCAAAGGGCTGCCGACCCCAGGATTGGTGTCGCTCGCTCACAACGGCGTGCTGTTTCTCGATGAGGCTCCTGAGTTTCAGTTGCCCGCACTCGAGTCGCTTCGTCAGGCAATCGAGAGCGGCGAGGTAACCATCGCTCGAGCCGCCGGCATGGCCAGATTCCCAGCGAGGTTTCAACTGGTACTTGCGGCTAACCCGTGCCCGTGTGGCTTTGCGATGTCGAAGAAGGCGAGTTGCAAGTGTGTGCCAATGGCT